>JAIQGI010000020.1 GCA_020072565.1 Terriglobia bacterium | reverse complement strand
GGTGCTGCCCACGGCTCCAGCAGCTTCCGATAAAAACAAATTATGTAAACTACGGGGGAAATGCCCCAGTCAGACGATATTTTACTCCCAGAGCCGGGTTCCCGGACAGTGTTTTTGGCGCGGCGGCGCCTGATTGCAGATGGAGGTTATTCCAAACTTTAGGGCGGAAACCCTGAACGACTTCATCCATAGGAATGTTACTTCCGGCTCGACGGTATACACCGATGGGCTGGGGGGCTTCGCTGGCCTGGAAGCAATTGGTTATAAGCACGTTCCTCGTACTCAACCCATGGCCACCGAACTCCGAAAGGGCGCCAAGCCGGTAGTTCCATTGGCTGATCGTGCAATTGGCAATTTAAAGCAATGGCTCCTTGGGACACACCACGGGGTGAGTCGCCGGCACCTCCAAGTCTACCTGGATGAATTCGTCTTTCGACATAATCGGCGAAAACACCCCATGGCCTCCTTTCAGACCCTTCTTGGTCTCGGAAGTGCCCGCGGGCCTATGGCGTACGAGACCATAATCGGGGCGAAGGATCTGCACCACAACATTTAGCGGTCTGCTGAAACAACCGGATAAGCATGAGATAACCAACTGGCGATGAAGCAAAAATCCAAGTGTCTGGTTTCGCCGTTTAACCCGCGTGGAACCGGAACATCCGTAAAGTTTACCGAAGGTAGGGTTACGCTCTTGTCAGGAGTCCTCTGGCAGGACCAACAGACTGCTTGACATCTTGCGGGTTAAATCAGTCTACGGATTTCCCATTTCTGGAGGAGACGAACGCATGCGATTTCGAAAAGCAAGCCTAGCTCCCCACAGAGTAAGTCCTGCGCCAAACGCGACTCCCAGCATTGCGGCACCCATTACGGCAAAATGAATCGGTGTTGGCACGCTTGCCGAAAAGACACGCGTAATGAACGAAACCTTAACGCCGGAATATTCTATTGGGATCATCCTCGTCGCCACATGCATGGTGGGACTGTAAAACGCCTGAGCCACCATTTCCGAGACTGTAAAGGCAACCAAGCTAGCTATGCAGTAAGCCGTGAGTCGAACTCGAAAGGCCAGCGCAATAGCCAATCCTGCCAGGCAGCATAAAAGCTGAACGCTCCAGAAAATCATAGAGTGGTGCCTGTCTGGACTAACAAGGTATCCAGGACGGGTTAGGAAAAATGCTGCGACCAGGAGAAGCACGAATGTCAAGGCATCAATACCGATAAACTTTATTGTGCGCATTTTCCTATCTCCACCGATGACAGTTTGTAGACCGATTGCCTTCCAGAAGCTCCAGTAACCTCGTAAGAGAACCAACGACCAGGTTACACAAGTGCGCGGCTCCGCCGAGTTTTCGTGTTGGAGGTCAGCGATAATCGGCAAGGCGATCAACTCAACGGTTGATTGGTCGAGGTATTTTTCTGCAAATCGACGGAGCCTGGAACCCGCCAATCCACAACTGCGAAAAACAGGCGTCATCGGCCGACCTCCCAAACAAGTTCACGTGCCAAGCGCGTCCAGACTTCCAACACATGCACACCGAAGGATGTGGCTCGATACATACGCCGAGGCACCAGGCCTGAGTTGTCTGCAAGCTTTTCGGGCTCTGATTCAATCAGCCGCTTTTTCTCCATACGGCCCAGTGTTACGTACACGGTACCCCTTTTGAGTCTCCCGCGTGATTCGGATACTAATTGGAGTCCGTACATCCGGCCTTTTTCTGCCAGTAGTTCCAAAATGGCTTTTTCCTTTGAGGATAGTCTTGGCGGCTCGTTAGCACTTCGTTTCATGTGATCATTCTTACATAATGTAAGACTCATTTCAAGCATCTTGTTCTTGCTCGGACAATCGTTGACTATTATTCCAAAAGGGTCGGCGGTTTTGCTCCCAGCGGTCCGGCAATGCAGCCAGATGAGCGAATATTGGGGTGTGCGGACAAAACCCCTTCGCAGTTGGCGCCGATCTGGCCTACCTCTCGGTGCAGCTCGGGAACGCCAACCCGGCGACTACTCTGCGGATCTATGCCCGCTGGGTGCCGGGGACGCGGCGGGTCGACCGCGGTCCTCGATACGGCATCGGCAAATGTTCGGCAAATGCAGGCTGTTTTGGAGGGGAACGGGGAAATCGGACAGCCGTAAGTTGTTGATTTTAATGGAGCCAGCGCTCGGACTTGAACCGAGGACCTGCTGATTACGAACTGCGTGCCGTCCCTTTAGAATCAATGATTTACGCGTTTCTAATGTAGATTTTCCGCCTTTTTCCGCCCTTTTCCACGCAAATCAGCAAACAAATCGGCAAGCAATCGGCAAGCGCGACTTATCTTAATCGTGTCTCTGTCGCCAATCTGACGCAACTGAAACTAGGTCAATGTCGGTGCACTGGGGGTGCCCTGCTCTTCGAGACCACCTAGGGTCAACTGTAAGGACGATAGGTGAAGCTTCGAGACGGAGGCACCGGGTTTACGCCGACGTCAGGCTATCGCGGGATTCTCCAAAAAACTCTGACCTTCGGAGTATACTGAGTTCCACCCAAAGGCGGCTGGCACATTGACGGGCTATCCGTCAATTTAACCAGTCCGCCAAGGCGGCTTGAGGCAAATGTCCGGTTTATTAGGACTATCCGCCCAGGTGACCTTCAGCATTCGTGGAGTGGCCATCGACATGGCATTCGGGAATGTGGGTGCTTTGTGCTCTCGTAGAGTCTTTCTGCGATGGACGTTTGCAACAAGGGTAGGGGTGCGCCCAAAAGCCGTATCCAACGATGCGGCTCAGGTGTACAATGCAGCCATAGCTAATGCACAAACGTCGCAGTCGATTTACCGTCGCGTTGTCGGAAGCTGGTGGGTCGCACGTAGCGCCGCATGCCTGGGGGGTGCCGGCCGCAAGCAGGCAGCTTGTTTCGCCTATCCGCCATCTTACGAGGGTGGCGCTTCCAGTGGCGTCGGCCCGTGATATCCTCTGACATCCCACCGCGGGAGGTGTCCCTTGTTCACCCGAAGGCATTTCGTCCACACGTTGGCCGGCGCAGCCGGCGCCCTTGCACTGCCAGAGCCATCCTTCTGGAGAACGACCCACGCTGATATCGGCGATCCGCCCGGCACGATCGTCCTGTTCCGTCGGAACGAGAGCGGCCACGTCGTGCTGCGACACGTGCGCGGTGAACAACCGCACCCGGTTGGCACCCACGTAAATCTTGACGTTCAGACGACACTCCAACGGCACGTCGGCACCGACCCGCGGCAGATTACGCAACCGAGCGCCGTGCAGCACCCGCTGACGGGGCGGACGCACGTCGCTCGCGCGACGTTCGACGGCAGTGCCGGCCGGACCATGATTCACACTTCGAGCGCCACCCATCCAACGATCCTGGCGCATGTCACGACCTCGTCGTTCGATCGGGCGGTCGTCATCGACAGTGCCGTTGTGCTGACGCATTTCAACGGCGAGCTGCTACTGGCATGGCAGGAAGGCGGAGTGCTCAAGTGCTGCAGCTCCGCCGATGGTGCATCGTGGTCGCCGGTGCGCGACCTAGCGCCTTTGCCGGCGGGCGAGCGCTTCGCGCTCTGGAGCGAAGGCAGCAAGCTGTACCTTGCCAGCACGCAAGCTGCGGCCTCTCAAATCGTCATCCGCGAGTCCGCCGACGCGGCGACTTGGACGACTCAGTTTCCGGTGCCGGGATTGCCAGGCTGCTTGAACATGAATCCCTGGTGCCTGGCCGCGCCGATCAGCGCGCTGGCGATCGCCACCACCGGGGATTTCGTGTTCATGGCGTACGGCGAGCCCGGCCGGATCAAAGTCGCCAGATTCAGGAAGGGTCCGGTCAACTTCAACCTCCGAAGCCTTGTAATCAGCGTCGCGCGGCAGCAGACATCCCCGGCAGCCGCGCTGCACGCGCTCGCGCTTCATCCATCGTCGACGTACGGCTGGACGCTGGCATTCGTCGAGTCGTATGCCGACGCTACGTCGTCGACCGGACGAAGGTTCGTCACACGGGCGCGGCGGAGTGACGACGGACTGGAGTGGGGCGGGACCGAGTGGCAGTACGCGTCTGGAACGACGAACACCGGCGGCGTCTCGCTAGTCACCACCGGCGTTCCCATGCCGTGGATTATCAGGATGCACGATTCCGGGCGTCCGTCGGACGCCGTCTATAACTTCGTGATCGTGACCGAAGGGTTCACCTATGCCGAGCGCGATCGGGCGTATGCCATGTGCCAGGAGATGATGGTCAACGTCATGAACCGTGCACCCTTCTTCTACAACAAGGATCTGTTCAACTTCTGGGCGGTCATCACCTACTCCAAGGACTCGGGCTGGAGCGACCCAACCGCGACGCCGCCGCTCGAGACGATCTTCGGTTCGACACGAGTCTCGAACCAGTTAGTGCCCGGGATCCTCCCGATGCCGCATGCCTGGCTGCTGCTTACCGGCAACCGTACCGTCGCGCACTACTACGGATGGGCGCTATTCAACGGAGTGGTCGCCACCCGTCCGTACGACGACGCCGGGGCATCGCTCTGCGAGGCACACCTGCACTCGATCCCCGGGATTCACGAGTACCTGCACACCGTCACAGGGGGCTTCAACCTCGGCGACCACGACCTGCACGACAACCGATTCAAGATCATCAACAAGACGTTCGACGGAACGTTCAGCTCGACTGGTGCCCACGCCTGGCAGGATTGGTTTGTGTTCGGCACGACGCCGACGGCATCCCGGAAGATTCCGGTCACCGACGCATACCGCACCGGACTGCTCGCGTGGGTCAACGCGGGCAACACGCCGGGATCGTACGCAGGATTCCCTTACTCCACGGACCCGACCTCGCCCAGCTACGTCGATGCGCTTTCACTCTTCCAGGTCGGCTTGTGGGAGTCGGAACTCCCGGACATTGCGGATCTCGCCGCGGATCCGATGTTCACGGCCCTCCGTGCGTGCCTGATGAATTCCCAGGACCACCACTCGCACGCGCTCTGCCCAATCTGCAGCCGGGTCATCGTCGAGCATTTGCACACGGTGGCGGGCATGCCGTTCGTGCTGCGCGACTACCAGAACACGCCGAAGGCCTTTCTGGAGTTCCAGAGCCGCAATCAGCGGGCATGCGGGACGAGCACGCGACCAGACGCGCTCGACCTCAACGGTCTCGTCGTGGTCAACGGCCACCCGATTGCTGCATCGGAGTTCATGACGTATCAAGCGGACACGCTCGAGCTCGTGTACGTGTCACGCATGGACCTGACGCCATGGGTGACGGTTGGCACGCCAGCCACCATCGAGTTCAAGCGGCGATCGCTGGGCGAAACGCGCATCTGGATTCCCGGCATCCAGGTACTCAACGGCCGGGGCGCCAGGTACTCGACGCAGCCCGTGGACATC
Organism: Terriglobia bacterium; assembly: GCA_020072565.1. Lineage (NCBI taxonomy): Bacteria > Pseudomonadati > Acidobacteriota > Terriglobia > Terriglobia bacterium. The sequence continues at coordinate 239,268 of JAIQGI010000020.1, read as the reverse complement.
ATCTTGCCGTCGGGCGAGAGCCTAGTCACCAGACTTCACGATAAGCACCCGACGTCTCGATCGGTGTTGAATGCACTTGGTTGCGATTACGAGTACTGGGATCTCGCCGAAGGGGATTTCGCGCTCAGGTTCATGCCACACTAGCTACTTTCCGGTGCAAAAGTCGGGTTTCCACAACAACCCCACCACCTACTAAGCGGGTAGTTACTGGGTAATCCTTCGACTTTGTTTCTTTTGGGGCTTCACTTCGTCGTCGCTCGCGCGATATTGATCAGTATCAGCAATGACCTCTACCCGACAATACACCCAAGTTGTTTCGTAGGTACAAGAACTATTTCAACAAATCCAACATTGGGCGGCATTTGAGGTCAGACGGCTGCCGGAAGTATCAAGAACCGGATCTGAACCTGAACGTCTAACTCTGAGGTCGCTGTTTGCGGGCTTCGACAGCATGACGGGATCCGCCCAGATGCAGGATTCTGATAGATCGAGACGCTCGGTGATCATGCAAGGCGTATCAATCTGGTACCGTTCGGTTGGACCTATTACGAACAATCCGGAAAGCTGGAACCTCAGTTCCCCTCGAAGCCTCACTCGGTTGAAAACTCTTTACATGGTTGTATCAAAGACTTATACTCAAAAAGAGCATAGGTCTGCATCACGCTGCCTGGAATAGCATCACCAGTGACCCAAGCAACTGCATTGACTCAACCCCTTTCGCCTCCAACGCCTGAATGGGGACACCCTCTGATCACTCCGGAAGGAAGGGAAATCCGCGTGCCTGCGTTCGCGTTCCGGAGGCTGCGCCAGCTGGGCGCGCTCATGGGCAACAGCAACCGGCTGTCGCCCAGGGTCTACGAATTCGTCCGGCCCGAGTTCGACTGCCTCAGCGAAGGCCTTGGGCGCCTGCTTGGCAAAGATCTCAGCGGGCCGTCCTGGGTCCTCTGCACATGCAAGGATTGCCAGCGCAGGGCCGCGGAATCGGACCGCACCGCGCTGCCCGGAAGGAATCCGCTGGACGCCGCCCGCGCCGAGGAAATCGTCAGGGAGGTCGTCCGCAGGAGGCGGAAGCACTGATGCCCCATGCTGCGCCACACCCGTGCGGTCATCCAGGGTGCTCGGCCCTCACGCACGGCAGGCGCTGTGATGAACATCAGCGTGAGGAACGCCGGCAGCTGGCTCGGAGCCGCCCCAATCCCGCGGCCATGGGATACGGGCATGAATGGCGCAAGGCTTCACGCCGGTTCCTGGAGGAGAATCCGCTCTGCGTCCACTGCCGGCAAGCCGGTAGAATCCGAACAAGCGAGGTCACCGACCACATCGTCCCGCACAAGGGGGACATGGCGCTGTTCTGGAACAGGAGCAACTGGCAGGCGCTGTGCTGGCGATGCCATTCGAGGAAACCGCGCGTGAGGATGGAAGGTGGGGGCCGAAATGATGCTTATATCCTATCGCGTGGAGCGCCGGGGGCATGCGCCTGTAAATATCTGGTACTATTAGACATAGACCGGGCGCGCAGTGCTTTTTTGCGATGTCAAAATTGACTGGGGGGGGATGGAAAAGTGCCTAAGTCCAGCAAAAACAACGCGGCAGAAAGCTCTCGCCCTCGGTCGAGGTGCTTTTGCGCCTGCATCACCGGTACGGGGCGCGCGTGGAGTGGATTTTGAAGGGGGAGGAGTGAGAGCGTGGCGGATATCACTAAATCACGGAGTTCGGCCGGCAGTGGATCGTTTCGGAAGCCTCGCTACGGTCGTTTCTCGGTGAAACGGTGCGGGAGTATGGCACGAAAGTGCCAGAATACGGCACGAAAGTGCAGGAATGCGGGCCAGGTGCGACAGGTTTTCAGCCGTCTTGATACACGGTGCCTGTGTTTTCGAGAGGCTAGCATTTTGCCAGGTGTGTCTGTGCGTGCTGTCTTTGGAAATTTGGGTCCCATCGGCACGGAAAGGACCCGGGAAAAATAATTTTTGACGGCAAAAGCAGAGCGGGTGCGGATCCGGCCGGGAGCCTCGATTTCCGGGCAATGGTATAGGATATGGACCCGCCCGCGATCGTTGAACCTGAAAACCTGGACGTGGACGTGGACCTTTTGAGCGGAGACAAACTCTTGCACGCCCAGCCTTTATCAGGCTACGGGTCGCTTCTTATCGCTTGCGGCGCAGCAGAGCGTCAAGGTCCACGTCCACGTCCAAGTCCAAGTCCAGGTCAGGAAAGTGGCTTAAGTTAGCGCTTAAGGGCAAAAGGCCGGGGGTGAGAGCATGAGCGAACAAAAGCTCTCGCGCGAAGAACAGGAAACCATCATCCGGGGAAATGCGGCCGGCAGCGAGTGGGAAATGGTCACGGCAGACCCCCGCATCATCCGACGAATGGCCCGGCAGGGATACCGGACGGATCAGCGGGAGAATCCTTGGGGCTACGTGTCATTTACGGTTCCATTTGACCGGGTGAAGATTTTGCGGGCGGAAAAGCGTAAACTTAGTGAAAAGCACCGGGAGGCCCTGATCAAGAGTCATTCTGAGCGCAAACGGCCTACAAATAGAATGCCCGGCGAGGATCAAAATCTTCCGGCAATGATCTGATCAGGGGGCGACTTAATCGGAAGAGGCGCGCCCCATGCCCGATCGGCGGATAACCGTTTTCACAGGTTGCGCACCGCGCGACTGCTGCTCTCTCTGCAAAAGCACGGAAAAGCCGTTTCATTTCGAGAATCGGCCTACCGGCCCGAACCTCGCGATTCAGCGCTGGCCGTATTGCGGACTCTGCTGGATGGAAGTCGAGGCCGAACAGAAGCGCGCAGCGGACCCGCATGTCCTGGCGGCCTGGGCCAAGTTCCTGAATTTGATAGAACGCAGAGAAAACCAAGCCGGCTCCCCGGTTGGCCGTTGACTTGATGTTTTCCCCCACCTTGCCAGTGGATCCGGGAAGCCGGCCCGGGCAATCCTATCACGGTTTATAGGAATTTAGATTGTGCAAAATGGCCGATCGCATCCAAGGCCGCGCTTTGGCATACCCGGTCAGAAGTGGGATGGACCGTAGTAGTGGACGCGACCAGGTCCCCTTGGTGACACGGGCCTTAAGAGTGCGCTCGCATCCTTGTAAGTGCATCCGCTACCAAAAATCGAACCTTACGTTCAGATTCCGGATCAGTGGGGCAGTTTTCGATGAGGGCGCGATTTAGCACGAGGCCTATGATCCGATCGGGAAATTCAATTTCCAGTCCGATGTCTAGACCCGAGATGACGGGCCAATGTATCTTGGGGTTGGGCCGCCAGGTCTTCCCGGCTTCCTGCCGAATGATTTCCTCCACCTTCTCACGGACATCTTTTCCGATTAGCATGACGATCCCTCCCCGTTGGGGTTTAGGAAATCGAAAATGCCAAAGCAACGGCCGGGAGCATCCTAGCACGGTTAGGAATGGTAAGGTATGGGCTCTTGGGCGATCGTTCCAGACGCGACTTCCTGAGATTTCTGGCGAGAGTCCAGTGCGCCGCCATCGCACATCCCGTGGCATCTGTTTTTCAATGACGTTGGCTGATGCGGTACAGATCATGCGACATCGTTTCGCCGTAAAATCCCGTTTGTCATCGATCCTGGGCGCTGGGCAGTTGCCGCAGAGGGGCCGAAGTTGACATAAGACCCCATCCCGGAAGCAGGTAATGATCTGTTAGCGTGTTGCCGCAAATTATTGAATGGTCTGCGTCGTTTTTGCAGGCGGTGCGCTGGGGGTTTGAATACCAGTGATCAGGTTGAAGTGTTTCAAGAACGCCACAGTACGCGCAGCTGTACCTTCGAAGCGAAGTTGGCAGTTTTCGAAACGACAATCAGCCCAACCGAAATCTCCCCCACCGTAAATAAGAATGCAGGATTTGTAATGGCAGTTGGAAAAAATCTTCTCATCCATGACGAAGGTTAAACCCGCAGCATGGTTCTAACGGGTGGCTTGATCGCACAAAGGCGCTTGATACGGAAAATCCGACTGCACCGGGTAATCCAGACAGTCCGAGTGTAAAATATCCAAATCCAGAGTTGGCTGGATCACCGTTGTCTTGAGTAACGACACTAGCTGTACTTGCAATGATATTCGAGTGAACATCCAAAGCCGAGAGAGGGTACACTCGATCACGTCAGGCGAATCGGGAACGATGGAACCGGTGCCCGCACCTGTCACAGCGGTAAGGCAGCAGAAACAGCAGTGTTAATACCCAGTCCCACCCGCGCCGGTGCGAACGGCTTATACGTCCGGAATTGCACTTTGGGCAGGATATCATCTCAGGAATCGGGCCGTTCAGGGGGATGGGTGTCATTACGGTTGCTTCAATCTTACCATCATTTCCGATCTGATCGGACGACAGAATTCCCCGCGCACCGCTATCTTGCGTTGCGGTGGAGCCGCTAAGCCCTCATATTCGTTGCAGGTAAACCCCGGCCAGGTTTTCGCGAGCCGAAGAGCAGGATTCCAATCGCTCCTGCCTGCCATTGGCTTCGGCCAGACGATCGCCCTGGCTTTCTGGCTTCTCCAGGGGGAGCAGAGGCAGATTTCGTTGCCGCGGGAATAAGGGAAACACAACGGCAACTGGGACACCCATCGATTTCAATGACCGTTGACACCTACGGCAAATGGCTGCCTGCCGGCAATCGAGAAGCGGTGGATCGCCTTGACGAAGCAGTGCCCCTGGCGGCATTAATCGAGGGCTGAAAATGCGGTTTCAGGAACGAAGTGGTAGCATTGTGGCGGCAATACCCTCAAATCATCCCCGTCTATGCCAAATAAGTTATTGCAAAGAAAGGGTCTGGCGGAGAGGGGGGGATTCGAGTTTTGGCGATTGTGCGAAAATGATTCATTCCTGTTCGTTAAGGTTTAGTACTTATGACATAATCAGTTATCGAATTTTTTCCTGATTGCCGGCTCTTTCCACCGTTGCTCCTTTTGCGCCTCTTCTGCATGATTTTGGTATCACAGGTATCACTGCTTACATCTTCAAAGCCCGGCGAAGACTGCCTGATTGACCATTCGAGACCGGATCCTGGCTATTTGCTGAGCGGTCCTCAGGCATTGACAAGTGTTATCATTTTAGGGTACACATAATCATGGGCCGATGGAAGCGCTTTGGCGTTGTCGTTGTCCGCTACCTGACTGATCACGATCCGCCCCATGTTCATGTTTTTCAGGATGGGAAGCGAATCCTGAAATTTGACATCGAGAGCTGGCTGGTAATGGAAGGGAAAATGACATCCAACGCGCGCAAGGCTCTGGAAGCGCTTCGCAGGGATGGTGAATTATGAGAAATCCGAAGTTCAAAAAAATCAGCCCCAATTACCGGAAGGGTGTGCTGGAGATTACGCTCCAGGAAGGCCGGAAGCTGACTCGTCACATCCTGCCCTTTGCGGTTTTTCCCGGCATCAAGATGGGAACTGGCAACCGATTTACCGAGATCACTATCGAAAAAAATTTAGGAGACCAGGCCGTTTCCTATACGTTGGAGGACGGAACGCACGGAGACTTCCCTGCCGATCTCGTTTTGTACTACTCAGATCCCACGTATCAGTGGTCCCCTATTAACCAGCTCAAGCGGGCGTTGAAGAGCAAGATTGTCGATTCCAACCTTTCTTTCCGGGTTCTCGCCGACGCACTGGACACCTCTTCGTCTCAAATCATACGCCTTCTGGAAGAAAATCGAGCTTCGAAGCAACTCCTGCAGCTTTTCAAGCTCGCCCAGGTAGCTGGCTATGACATTGAGTTTACGCTGAAGAGGAAACCGGCAGCCTGACGACCATTCCGCTATCAAGCCCAAAGGTTTCGCTTCGGCGTCGGCAGCGCATCCGCTTCTGACATTCGGAGCCGTCCCTGTAACTGAAATTGGCTCTGTTGAGGTGACTTCCGCTGGTGTCTCTGTGGCAGTGGGACTGTTATGCTCTTTGAAGAACGCCGCGCACTTCTATCGCCAGTTGGATATATACGATATCGGGATTTCGCTCTTTGACGTAACTAACGTCTGCAAATTCAAGTAAACAAATCACTCCAAAGTCAGGGAGATCGATATTTCATCTTTTCTCTCCGATTTCGATCTTTCTCAGGAAAGCCTACATTCAGAAGGGAGCCGAGTGATTTTGCAATAAGGCAGAAGCCAAGCAGACAGGGCCACAGGAAGGGCGAGCAGAAAAGAAATCATGTTTAATTCAAACCCATCGTAGAAGGTGCGAGCATTCGCTGCTGCTAACAATGAGAAAAACAAAATTGGCAATAGGTAGCGAATTGCAAATGTGCCCAGGCGCTGTCCCAAGGATGGTGACGTGCTCCGCAAAATTGCGCGAAATACCAGGAAATTTGCGGCAATTGTGAACGGCAACTGGGACACCCATCGATTTCAATGACCGTTGACACCTACGGCAAATGGCTGCCTGCCGGCAATCGAGAAGCGGTGGATCGCCTTGACGAAGCAGTGCCCCTAGCGGCATCAATCGAGGGCTGAAAATGCGGTTTCAGGAACGAAGTGGGTGCAATGTGGCGGCAATACCCTCAAATCATCCCCGTCTATGCCAAATAAGTTATTGCAAAGAAAGGGTCTGGCGGAGAGGGGGGGATTCGAACCCCCGGTAAGGTTTCCCCTACACACGCTTTCCAAGCGTGCGCCTTAAACCACTCGGCCACCTCTCCGGATTGGGTGTGACTCTCAGGATCGTCCGAGCAGCGACGCCAGATTGTACGCTGCCCCCCCTGCAACCGCAAGCCCGCAGCGATAGCTGCGGGAGCAAAAAAAGCCAAGGCGGATTTTAATCTTCGGGCGCGACTCCCGGCCGGCTAGCGGGCCCAGGCGTAGGCTTCCACGCGCGGGTCCGCGCCGGCGCTCAGAACGCCGGTCTTGGGATCCAGGATAATTGCCGCATTGGAACCCATCGACCACGCCCCGGCTGCGCGCAGTTTGTGGCCCTTGGCAGTGAGCCCGTTCCGCACGGCTTCGGGAATCCGGGATTCCACCGACATGTTGCCCGGATACATCGTGTGCGGAAAAGGTGAGGCCGGGAAACTCGTCGTCGACCAGCGCGCCGCCTCAATCGCCCTTTGAACGTCCATGCCGAAGTCCACCATATTCAGGAAGGTCTGAATGGTGCGCATGATCTGGTCGTCTCCGCCGGGACTGCCCAGAATCATGAGCGGTTGCCCATCCTTCATCACCAGCGTGCTCTGAAGGGTGCTGCGGGGCCGTTTCCCCGGCTCCAGGGCGTTGGCTTCGCCCGGTACCAACGAATAATAATCACCTCGGCAATTGAAAATGAGTCCCGTCTCGGCCATGACCACGCCGGTCCCGAATGAGCTGTGCAAACTCGGTTCGAAGCTGATCATGTTGTGGTCCCTGTCGACGACGGCGATATAGCTGGTGTCACCCGTGTGATCCGCTTCCCCGCCCAGATTGACCCTCATGGGCCGATCGACCGGAACCGCGTCCTTCATGAACTTCTCCGGATTTCCTGGCCGCAACTCGAGCGATGCCTTGTCCGGATCGATGAGCTTGCGCCGTTCGGCGGCGTATTCTTTGGAAAGCAATCCGGCATAGGGAATCCTGATGAAGTCCATATCGCCAAGGTACTTTTCACGATCTCCCATCGCGAGCTTCACCGCCTCGACGCAGGTGTGCAGGTACTCGATGCTGTTGTGACCCATGGCCTTGAGGTCGTAACCCTCCAGGATGTTCAGGGCGAACAGTTCCGCCGGGCCCTGGCTGGCAGATGCGTTCTTGTACACCTGGTAGCCCCGGTAATCTATGGAAACGGGCTCTTCGACCTTGGCCGAATAGGCGGCGAAGTCCTCATAGCGAAACAAGCCACCGTTTTCCTCGGAGAACTTCCCCATGACCTGAGCGATATCGCCCTTATAGAATTGATCGCGCGCCGCCTTCAACGCCTCGTGGCGCCCTTTTGCGGCATTCTGCTTCTCGGCTTCCACGAGCTTTTTCAGGGTGCGCGCCAGGTCCGGGTTCCTGAAGATGTCGCCCGCCTTTGGAGCAGTGCCGTTCGGGTAGTAGACCTTGACGCTGGAAGGGTACTTGCGGAGCTTCTTCGAGCCTGCGATCGCTCCGGCCAGCGCATTGCCGATCGGGAATCCGTTTTCCGCCATGTCGATGGCCTGTTCCAGGACCTGCGCGAAACTCATCGTTCCCCAGCGATCGAGCAGAATGTACCAGGCGTCGACCACACCGGGGACCGTGCCCGACAGCAGCCCGTCGTTTACGGGCAGCTTGCCACCATTGTTTTGCTTGTACCAATCAATCGTGGCCAGTTTCGGGGCGGTGCCCTCCGCGTTGATCGAAATCACTTTTCGGGTCCGGGAATCGTAGATCAGGACTACCGCATCGCTCCCCACGCCATTGAGCGCTGCGTCGGCCACAGCAAGCGCGGCCTGGCCGGCCACGGCCGCATCGAAGCCGTTGCCGCCGGCTTCCAGAATTCGTACCGCGGCCCGCGTAGCCTCGGCTTTCATCGAGGACACGGCGTACTGGCGCCCTCGAATCACTGGCCGCATCGTGCGCACGCTTTCCTGTTCTCCCTGGGCCAGGCCTGGGATCACGACCAGAAAGCAGAGAATGAGAGTCACGCCGATCGCTGTTGGTATTGTTTTGCGCATAATATTCTTTCCAGTGTGAGGGTCCCTATTGAACCGCCAAACCAATCCGGTTGCGCCACTTTAACGCTTTCTGACGAACAGCGCGAAGCGTGGTTGCCCCGCGATCGTTCGGAGGCAGGAGCGGACGTCACTCGGCCGGGTAATGCCTGCCATCATGGTATTGAAGGGCTATGCGATGCCCATCTTCTGCTGAATCTTCTCCAATGAGATGCCCTTGGTTTCAGGCATGACGAGGATCACCCAGATGAGTTGACCCACGCAGCAGATGGCGTAAAAAGCAAAGGTGTGCCCGCCCGACTGAGCGGCGATTATCGGGAACGTCCACGAAATCAGCGCCGCCATGACCCAGTGCACAAAGCTGCCCAACGCCTGGCCCCGGGCGCGGACACGATTGGGGAAAACCTCGCCGATGAACACCCAGATCACAGCGCCCTGGCCGAACGCATGCGAGGCGATGAAGACAATCAAACTGATCAGCAGCAGCTTGGCGGCAGTCCCGGTGTAAAAGGAATAGGCCGCTGCGCTCAGGCTTACGATGTAACCGACCGAGCCGACCAGCATCAATTTCCTGCGCCCAAAGTGATCGATGACCGTCATCGCGGCGATTGTGAAGATCAGGTTGGTGAAGCCGATCACCACCGATTGCAGCAGAGCGTCCGTCTTGTCGTAGCCGGCCATCTTGAATATGTGGGACGTGTAGTAGATCAGGGCATTGATCCCGGAGAGCTGGTTGAATGCCGCGATAGCCACGGCCAGCATGATCGGCCTGAGATACTTCGCCTGGTAAAACGGTTCTGCCAGCGTGTAATGCTTCAGGTCGAGCGAGGCCTTGATGTCCTTGATCTCTTCTTCCACGTTGCCGGTGTCGGTGCCGCACTTCAACAGAACGGTCCGGGCCTCATCTTCCCGCCCCTTGGCCAGCAGCCAGCGGGGGCTCTGCGGCGTCCCGAAAAGCAGCAGGAAAAATGCCGCCGCCGGCACGGCCATCACGCCGAACATCCAGCGGCACTCGTTTGCGCCCAGATGCAGAGTGCCGATGACATAGTTGGACAGATAGGCCAGCAGGATGCCGAGCACGATGTTGAACTGAGTAATGGCCACCAGGCGCCCGCGGTATTGCGCAGGTGAAATTTCGGCGATGTAGAGCGGCGAGACCACCGAAGCGCCTCCCACGGCCAGACCGCCGATGAATCGGAAGGCCAGGAACATCCCCCAGCCCCACGCCATGCCGCATCCGAGAGCGGAAACGAAAAACAAAGAGGCCAGGATGAAAAGAACTTCACGTCGTCCGAAGGCGTCCGCCGGCTTGCCCACCGAGATCGAGCCGATGATCGTCCCGATCAACGCGCTGGCCACGGTGAAACCGAGCATGAAGTTGCTCAGGCCAAATACGGTTCTGAGCCAGTCGGTGGTGCCGGAGATGACGGCCGTGTCGAAGCCAAAAAGCAGGCCGCCCAGAGCGGCCACGATCGCGCTGCGTATCAAGGTCCCACTCAGTCTCATCGTTGCTGCCTTTCATTTGTCGTCGGCGGGGTTACCCTTTGGTGGCGTTCTTCCTAGTGCGCCTTGTGCTGAGGGATGGAGAATACCACCAATTTTAATGGGTTTTGCCGGAATTTTGGCGGCGAAAAAACGCAGGGAGAGAACCGCCGGGACACCAGGAAGCTGTGGAATAATTGCTCCCGGCAACAAGGAGTCAGAAGTCAGGAGAAAGGCGCGCATTCAACTGCCTCATGGAAATCCATGGTACCATCTCAGCATTTCCGGGCATATCCATCACGCAAGAGAGGAATGCGCATGGCCAAGAGGACGACGATGAAGCAGATGACGATCGGGATTGACGTCGGTGGCACCAAGATCGCGGGCGGCCTTGTGACCGCAACAGGGCGCCTGATCAGGTCTCTTGTGGTGCCGACACTGGCTGAAAAAGGTTTGAAGACCAGCCTGGGGCAGGTGTTCTGTTTGATTGATCTGCTGGTCAGGCAGGCAGGCGGAAAGCCTGGCCTCCGGGGGATCGGGATCTGCGCTCCCGGCCCGCTGAATCCCAAGACCGGAGTCGTGCTCACACCTCCCAATCTCCCGGGATGGCGCAAGGTTCCGCTGGCCCGGTTGGTGCAGGAACGGTTTGGCTTGCCGGTCGTGGTGGAGAATGACGCCAATGCTGCCGGTCTGGCCGAGGTGCTGATCGGGGCCGCCGTTGGTTGCCGGGATGTGTTCTATGTAACCGTCAGCACCGGCATCGGGACGGGTGTCATCATAGACAGGAAGATCTATCACGGCAAAAACGGCGTTGCCGGCGAAGGCGGGCACGTCCCGATTGACTACCGCAGCCCCTACCTCTGCGGCTGCGGCACACGCGGCTGCATTGAAGCGCTGGCTTCCGGTCCCGGGATGGCGCGCCGCGCCCGGGTCCTGCTCGAGCAGGAGCCGGGCACGCCGAGCCTGCTGCGCACTCTGACCAAAGGAGACCTGAGCAGGATCACTCCCGAAATGATTGCCGATGCCGCCCGGCGCAAGGATGGCATTGCCGGGTCGATCCTCGACGAGACGGGGTTTTTCCTGGGTGTCTGGTTGGGGGGGATGGTGTCACTGCTGGACCCCGAAGCAGTCGTGATCGGAGGCGGAGTTGCACAGATCGGGAAACCGTTGTTTGACAAGATTCGCGAGACGGTCCCGCACTACACCATCAATCGCAATTTTGTTCCCACGCTTCCGATCCTGCCCGCAAAACTGCGGAAGAACGTCGGCATATTCGGGGCCGCGAGCCTCTTCCTTCCTCTGGCGTGAAAATGGAGGGGACAGCCCACGCCTTCGACGGAACCAGTGAGCTGCCCCCTTTTCCAGCGTTGCCGGCGGGTACCGGGTCGTGCCGGCAGATTGCCTTCAGCCGAGGATCGCCCAAAACCCCATTTTCAGGAGGACCCAGATAAGCCAGAGGACCACGATGGGCGTCGCTGCCTTCCCCGGCGTGAGCTTCTTCTCCGACATGGCCGCAAATCCGATCGCCAAAAGAATGATCGTCCACAGGGAGAAAAGGTCGATCGAGGAAAACAGGCTGTTCATCGCCGGGTGTACATTAGCGTCCACGAGCATGCCGAGATTGCTCACCACGTTGTAAGCAGGGATGATCTCGAGATCGGCGGGATTTTTCACAAATATAAAAAGCACACTCAGCAACGTCACCACAATCGCGGGAGGGCCCATTCCCCAGATGGCCGCGGTGAACGCTTTCCGGAAAGTAATCCCCGCCCCCGTCATCAGGAAGACGAGCAGGAAAATCGCGGCCAGCACAAGATACGTGATATACATCGCCAGTGGAGTAGTTACGATTGGGGAATACTTCGCAAAGAAGGAACGCGGCTGCGACGCCTGCTTCACGGCCTGCTCCTCGAGCTGCGCCAATTGTTCCGGACCCATGAACTTCTTCATTATGGGCTTGCTCATCGCGAGGCTTTTGACCGCCATGTCGGCCGGGTCCATACGATACTGCAGCAAGTAAGTAACGCCGATCGTGACGATGCAGATCAAAAGGAACATGCCGAACCAGGATCGCTTCCGGCTGATGTCCGCGAACGTCTTGGTCGGTTCAAAAAAAATGCCCGTCAGCCTCTGAAAGAAATTCATCTGTGGAGCTTCTTCAACGGATCCCGCTGCGGTTTCTTCCATATGTCTTCTTCTCCTCATTTGGGGTTGATGAATATTCTTACGATGAAACCGGCCTCCAGGTATACAGGAATTTGAGGACGAGCTGCGAATTCCGCCGATTGCTCCCGCTAGGATCTCCGTTCCTATCGGCTCGGCGGGGAAGCCACCCTCGCCACCATCCATTGACTTGCAGCGGCAAAGCCGCAGCCGGCCACAGCCACGAAACACAAGGTGCGGAATGTGCGCAACCTAAAGCTTCAACGCAGAGGTCGCAGAGCCCGCAGAGGATTTTTGCTTCCGCATACCTTTTCTCCGCGACCTCTGCGGCCTCTGCGTTGATATCTTGCTTTTCTGGCCCAAATAGCAAGGATCTGCAGGTAAGTATTCCCGAGATGTTTCTGTGTGTTTCAGGGCCTGAAAATCCTGCCGGCTCAAGCGGGCCTGTGGCAGAATGGATGGGTGAGCGAAACCGTCCAAATCGAATTGATGCCGCAAGGCACGCGCGTCGAAGTGGCGCGCGGGTCCGCTATTGCGGACGTCCTGGCAGCCTATGGCGTCGAGTTTCCCTGCGGAGGCTCGGACCTGTGCGGTGGGTGCAGGGTGCGCGTCATCGCAGGCACGCTGCTGGCGCGGATCGAGGATAAGTGCGTCTTCAGCGAGCAGGAGCTGGCGCAGGGCTGGCGGCTGGCTTGTCGCGCCCATGCCGAAACGCCGCTGAAGCTCGAGGTCGGACAGTGGACCACCCCGGTTCTAGCCGACTCGACGCGGCTCGAGGGCGGCGGCCGCACCGGCCTCGGCATTGCGATTGACCTCGGCACGACCACGATCGTGGCGCAGATTCTTGACCTGGCCTCCGGCGAAGTGCTTGCGGTTGCCACCGGGCTGAATCCGCAGTGCGCCCACGGCGCCGATGTGATGAGCCGCGTGCTGTTCTCCCTGTCGGATCCGGGCCTGACGCCTCTGATCCGGCAAGCGATCGGCGGCATGGTAGCTGAGATTGTCCTGGATCGTGGTGCGGAGGTCAGGGAGGTCGTGCTGGTCGGAAACACGGTGATGCACCACCTGTTTGCCGGCATCGATGTCGAACCGCTCTCGCACGCGCCCTTTGTACCCAAGGATGCCGGCGAGCAGCACTTTGCGCCGGAACAACTCGGGTGGGCCCTGCCGCCCTCGTGCCGGGTCCGGTTCCTCCCGTGCCTGGGAGGATTCGTCGGTTCCGATATCCTGGCAGGAATCGTCGCGGTTGATTTGCCGGCCGGTGATCGCCTGCGCGTGCTCATCGATCTCGGCACCAACGGCGAGATCGTTCTGGGAAACCGCAGCCGGATGCTCTGCGCTTCGACCGCCGCCGGACCCGCATTCGAAGCCGGTTCGATCCGGATGGGAATGCGCGCCGCGAGCGGCGCCATCTCCCATGTGTTTGTCCGCGAGGACGCGCTCGAGTGCCACGTGATCGGCAATGCTCCGCCGCGCGGCGTCTGCGGCAGCGGACTCGTCGATGCGGTCGCGGCGGGGCTCGACCTGGGTGCGATCCTGCCCGGCGGGGGCCTTGCCAATGGGGCGCGCGAGTTTCCCGTCGCCGGACCGGTGGTGCTGGCCCAAACCGATATCCGCGAACTGCAGCTGGCGAAAGCTGCCCTCGCGTCGGGCCTGCGCCTGCTGCTCCGGCGCTGGGGAGCGACCCACGACGACATCGAAGTCGTTCACCTCGCCGGGGCCTTCGGCAACTATGTCCGCATCGAGAGCGCCGTCCGCATCGGACTGCTCGAGACCGCACCGTGCAGGATTAATGCCGCGGGCAATACCGCTCTGCGCGGCGCGAAAATGATGCTGCTTTCACCCACGCCGCGTCCCCCTGTTCATGTCGAGCACATCCCGCTCGCCTCCGAGCCGCGGTTCCAGGATGAATTCATCGCATGCCTCCAATTTCCCTCCGTCTAATGGTTCGGCGACAGGCCCCTGACCTGAATGATTCATGAAGCAGAAGCGCACGCCCGTGACAAGCAACAGAATTGGACGCGGATAAACGCGGGCAAGCAGGACCAGCGCGAAGCGCCGGCGCCTGCGGCGCGGCAAAAGCTCCTGCACGCCGACCAAGAGCGAACGGTCAGCGTCGGTCGGCGTTTTTCCGCGTCCAAAACTGCATTTTGGTCGCACATTCACGAATAATCCGGGTTTACGGAATTTCCTTGCCTCTGTATATCAAAAGGTATACAGTACCAAACATGACTGCCTTTCCGATGCCGGTGATCCTGGTGGATTGGGGTTCAGAAGAGCCGGTTTATGCCCAGATCGCGCGCCAGATCCGCGCGCGCATCGCTTCCGGTGAATTGCCGGCGGGCACCGTGCTCCCCTCGGTGCGCTCGATCGCATCCGATCTCGGGGTCAACCTCAACACGGTGGCGCGCGCGTATCGTATTCTCGAAGACGAGCGCTTCGTGGTGATTCGTGACCGCGCGGGCGCAAGGGTCGCGTCCCCCGCCCGGGATGCCGACGGGGCTGTCATCGAAGGATTGAACGAAGAGCTCGGCGTCGTGCTTGCGCGCATGCGACAGGCGGGGTTGAGCACTTCCGAGTTGCGCCGGCGCATCGAGCGTGAACTCTCTGATCTCGACGCGCGTGGAGGAAAGTAATCAGGGGGGTGAGCTTGGCTACGAGTGTATTCATCTTCATGCTTTTGGTGGAGACCGCGGTGATCGGCGGGCTGTTCCTCCTTTATCCGCGCATATCACGGCGTGGGCTGCTTTTCGGCGTCTACGTGGGCGAGGAGTGCTGGGACGGCACAGAGGCGAGGCGGATCATGAGAGGCTGGCAGATCGGCATCGCCCTCTGGTCCGTCGCGAGCCTCGGCATCGCGGTGGCCCTTTTCCTGCGATTTCATAAGCCGTTGGTGGCGTCCGTAGCGCCGTTGTTGCTCACCGGCGGTTACCTCCTGCTATTCCTGCGGACATATTTCCGTGCGCGCGCGCTGGCTGCACCGGGATCACCGCCGCCCGCGGTGGCGGTGTTGGATGTGCGGCAAGGGTCGTTATGGCCGGCGATCCTCGTTCTGGTGATCGGCATCATGGGCGGCATCGTCGCCATGAGCTATGCCGCGATGCACTACGCCGATCTGCCGGTGCGTATCCCGACGCACTTCGGGCCGAGCGGCGCACCCGACGCATGGCGGCCGAAAACACTCTGGACGGTGATGCTGCTACCGCTCTTGACTCTGGTTCTGGGGATCGGCATGGGCGGGATCGTAATTCTGACCGCCAGGGCCAAGCGCGCGGTCCGCTTTCCCCAGACACAGATCTCCATCGAAGCTCAAACCCGCTTCCGCCAGGCGATTACATGGTTTCTGGGCTGCATGTCTGTCGTCGTAACCGCTATGCTGACGCTGATGTCGGTCAGTTCAATTCGCGTCGGATTGGGCCTTGCTGCCAGGCTATCCCCCGTCGGGATGGCGCTTGCCATCGGCCTGGTGGCCTTCGCACTCGGCGGCACGCTTTATCTTGCCTTGCGCTATGGCCAGGGCGGAGCCCGTCTGGAGCGCGGCGCCGGCAACGCGCCGCTCACGGACGGGCTCGCGGACAACCGGCATTGGGTGCTCGGCTCGTTTTATGTCAACCGGAACGATCCCTCGATCTTTGTCGAGCGCCGTTTCGGCTTTGGCTACACGATCAATTTCGGCAACCCGAAGGCGGTGTTTCTTCTCCTGCTGTTCCTCGGCGCGCTGGTGGCGATCGCTGTGATGGCAAGGCTGAAAGGATAGGCACGATTCACGAACAGCAATTTCGCAATACTTACCTGCAAATCCCTGCCATTCAGGCAAGAAAAGCAAAAGATCCACGCAGAGGTCGCGGAGGTCGCGGAGAAAAATCAGGCAGAAGCGAAAGGCCTCTGCTCCCTCTGCGTTGAGGCTTTGGGTTGCGGATATTCCGCACCGGGCTTTTCGTGGCAGCTTTTGGCAGCGCCTACGCCGCGCTGCGATCATCTGCCGTTCCATCGGCAATCAGCAGTATTTTGAGAGAGCCCTTTGCGGCGGCGAGGGCGAACCCGCGCTGAGCTTCGGCCAGGGGGACCCGGGCGGAGATCATCTCGGACACACGGACTTTGCCATCACGCAGCAGACGCAGCGCCGGCTCGAACCGGCCGCAGCGCGAGCCGACCAGAGTGATCTCGTTCACGATCAGGCGGGCGGAGTCGATGGGCACAAGACCATGGACGGTCGACTTCATCACGACCGTGGCGCGGGGGCGGGCCAGCTGTATTGCCTGGTGCAGGCCCGCAGTGGAACCGGTGGCCTCGACCACCCAGTCGTAGATCGCGCGCGGCCGTTTTGGTGAATACCCCGTCCGGATGCTTGAGACGCCGGCGATGCGCAATCTCTCCCTGTGATGCCCGTACAAATGCACCTCGGCTCCATGCCGATGGAGTACCTGCGCCACCAGGAGCCCGAGCTTGCCGTCCCCGAGGACTGCTGTGGGAGCACCCTGCGGTATGCGCACCTGATCCAGAATCTCACAGGCGGCCGCCAGCGGTTCCGTGAAGACGGCGCGCTCCGCAGGCATCGATTGCGGCACAATATGGAGGTTGCACTCCGGCAGGACGAAGTACTCGGCGAACGCGCCGGGCTGCCGCACGATCCCAAGCACCCTGTGCCCGGGGCAATGCCGGCCGAGTCCGCGGAGGCACCACGCACATTTGCCGCAGGCGAGATTGATCTCTCCCACCACGCGCCGGCCCAGCAGGCGGGATTCATCGGCAGCGACAACCTCGCCGACAAATTCGTGACCGGGCGTGCCGCGGAAGCCGTAGTAGCCCCGCTGGAGTTCCAGATCGGTGTTGCAGATGCCGGCGCATACCAGACGGACCAATGCGAACCCGTCCGGCCGGTGCGGGCGCGGCCTGTGCCGGATGGATACCCGGCCATTTTCCAGGTGGACCGCGATCATACTTCCTTTTCAAGTGACGGATGATGGACGAAATACGCGTCACGCCTCATTGAGATCGTCCCCATCCCAACAGTAGCGCGCACAGCAGAGCCAGTGGGGCCATGGCAGCTGCGGTCGCGACCAGGCCGGCGATCGGGATCAGCAGGAGGCTGCCTGCCAGCGAGCCCAGGCAGCCGCCGATCAGGTCGGCCGCATAAATCGGTGCCACCACTGCTCTCTGGTCGCGGACGCCTTCCAGGCTTGCATAGGCAAAGGCGGCGGCAACCAAAAAACCTGTGATCAGCAGCAAACCGGTGATTTCTGCGAGACCGTCAATCAAGCCGAAGCGGATCCCAGCGCTCATTACCAGGCTGAACAAGGCGAATCCCCCAACCAGGAGGAAACCATACCAGAGCGGCGTCTTGCGGCTGCCGCTGAAGACCCGGTTGTTGGTCACGAACGCGCCCAGGGCGAGGCCGGCCATGAAACTCATGAGCAAGACGCCGATGTCCTGAAACAGGATACCGCTCTTGACCTGGTAATGCAGCACGAGCAGGGTTTCGAGAATCATCCCCACAAAAGCCGCAACACCAACGAGCAGCGTCCGGCGCAAGGAAGCGCGCCGGCGGCTGATGAGGAACAAAGCCGGTGCTGCCGCTGCCAGGACCCATACGACCGGTTGACGAAATAGGCTTGAGGACATGAGGGACGAAATATCCAAGGCGGCCAGGCCCGGGTAGAACTTGGACAGCCAGATCATGAGGGTGTACTGGTAGCAAATCGGACGCACATCGGTGTTGAGCGGGGCCACTTCCGTTTCGAGCGTGCGCGCGATCCGCGTGAACCTGTCGTTGGTGTAGACGTAGCGGATATAGGGCACGGAGACCAGTCTGGCGGATATGCCGCGTGCTTGCAGGCGCGCCGCGATGAGCGCAGGGTCGCTGGTAAGGGGTTGCCTCGAAGCTGCGAACACGTTGGTCCCACCCGGCAGAACCTGAACCCGGGGCAAAGCCGCCTTCAACGACCGATAGATGCTCACCGCCCGCCCGGTCTGTTGCGGCGTCCAGAGGTTTTCGGCCGATCTCAGCCGGAACGCGACGATCCCGTCCGGATTGAGGTGTGCGGCGCACTGGTTGAAAAACTCGAGTGTGTAAAACCGGTTCGACTGGCCGGACGCGGGCTCCGGCATGCCTATCAGGATGAGATCGTACCGGCCCGAATTCTCCAGGAACCGCCGCGCGTCGGCGACCGAGACATGGACCGGGGCTGCGTGCAATGCCTCCTGAAAATCCCTGGGCAGATTGGGCACCACCAGCGTCAGCAACATGGCATTCAACTCAACATAATCCACCTGCGCCGGCGCATGCTTGAGGATCTCCTTGACGTTGCCTTCGATGCCGCCGCCCAGGATCAGCACGCGCGCCGGGTGCGGATGAAGCAGCGCCGCCATGTGAACGAATTCTTCGGCATCGGTGCCTTCGGTTTCGAATGAAAGGGCGTCGTTCTCATAGACGGCGATCTGACCCCCCTGCCGGGTCACAGTAATGCGGCAGTAAGGGGTGTCCCGGCTGGCCAGCAGTTGCGGGTGGGCCCAGGATGTCGTCGCAAGATCGATCGGCCCGGCACGCCAGAGCAGCGCAAACAGCAGCACGGATGTGCACCCGGCAGCCCCGCGCAGCCACCAGTTCTTCCCGGCGCGGACGGCCAAAGCCCCGAACAGTGAGAAGAGTGAGCAGAGGATGGCGATGGTCAGGTTCTGCAGCCCGAACCTGAGGAACAGAGTTGCACACAGCCCGCCGGCCAATCCGCCTGTGCTTTCGACGGCGTAGGCCGCGGCAAGAGTGCGCACGCGGGCAATGTGCAATTTGGCTGCCCACTGAAAAATCAATCCCGAAAGGAACCCGATCGGCAGCAGCGCTGCCGACATCGCCAGAATCTGGTCGGTAAAGGACAGGTAGGCGCCGGGTACCCCGGAAAAAAGTGTCCTGATGGCGCGGATGAACACCACATCCGCGGGCAACAGGAGCGAGAACAAGAAGAAAAGACCGCGTACCCAGGCGCGCGACGGATTGAGGTTTCCCCTGCCGATCACCGCCCCAAGCGCGGTCCAGACGAGCCAGACGCCAAGCGCAAGGGCATAGATCAGATCGATGCCGTAAAAGGCGACATTCAGTTCCCGGAGCAGCACTGCCTGCCCGAGAATGGAGACAAGCCCGATGATGAAGAGATAGGTCATGAACTCAATAAAAGCCGGGCGAAGCTGATTTCACTTGAACTGGCTTTCGCTGAAGACGTCGGCCTGGAAGACCCTGAACTGCGCGCCGCTCTTCCAGCCGTCCCTGGGCAATCCTGCTTTGATGCAGAGATTGTCGAGCATCTCCGCCAGGCCCCAACCTTGTTCTGTCGCCACCTGAGGCAGGAAAACAGCGGAGCGGCCATCCTTCTGGATCACCACGCCATCCCGTCCCACTACGATGTCCGTGGGCTTTGCGACGGGCTTCATGGGCGTCATCACCGAGATCTCGATTTCAAGGCCGGCAAGCTCCTTGAGCGTGACAGGAGAAAAGCGGGTGTCATTCACGCCTGCCTCGACGGCCATGAAACCCGTAGTCAGGCCGAGAGGATAATCTCCGACGAGGTGCCCGATGCAGCCGCGCAGCTCGCCATGATCTTTGAGAGTGACGAAGACGCCTTGAGGAAACTGCAGCCTGGGCGCCAGTTTTCGGGACAGCGGGACGGTATCGGTGGCGAGATAACGCTGCAGGCTTTGGCGAGCGAATTTCAGCAGCGTTTTTTTGTCGGCGGCTTGCAGCGCGCCCGAGGGCGGGGACTCGGCGGGGCGGCTCAGGGCTTTGACGTCCGGAGCCCCGGCGCCAGTGGTGAAGACGACCGATCCATATCCCACCACGCGGGACCGGTCCTGGATCGTCGCATCGCTGCTGTTCGCATAGCTCACAACCACGCCGTGCGTAGCGCCCAGGGCTTTCGCAGCGGTCATGGCGGCAAGGATCGGAGCCTCGCCGCAGGCGCAGGTGTCCAGGCTGCGGATATTGCGCGCCATCAATGACTGCACTTTTGCGCTGAACTGCACGGGATCCATCTGGGCGATCGCTTCCAGCGTCTGCCGGTCCACGTTTGCCGCGTCCTCATATCCGGGAAAATGCGAAAGGTCGGAGCTGGCGACGATCAGGACGCGTTTGTCCTTGACCACCTTGGCCAGTGCCTTGCCGAATCGCGCACACATGGAGGGATCCGGCATGCCGATCATCACAGGCACGATTTTGGCCGAGGGAAACAGGGTCTGGACAAAAGGAACCTGAACCTCGATCGAGTGTTCCTTCGCCTGGGCTCCGATATTTGCCGAGCAATCGGTGTCCTCCGCCAGCAGCGCGTTTGCGATCGTCGTGTCGATCTGCGCATCTCCCAGCGGTGTCCGGTAGGCGCCGCTCGGGTACACGGAAATGCCGGTCAACTCGAGGCTCGCTTGATTGGCACCGTGGTTGGTGCCGAGAATCACCACCGTTTCATAGTTCTGTCCCTTCACCTGGCGATAACCATCGGCGATGATTTGACCCGCGAAGATGTACCCGGCATGCGGAACGACGAGGGCTACCGGCTTTTCGATTGTGGCAGGCAGAGCGTCCTCGAGAAATTGCTGCACGGCGAGCTTCAGATGGGCCGGATCGGAAGGGTAGAACTGGCCGGCCACGGCTGCGGGACGCACATTGGCCGCCGTCTGCTCTCCGACGCCCGTGGGAATGCAGCAGGCGAGCAGCAGAGGGAGCAGAAGAAATTGCATTTGGATGGATTTCATGGCTGTGGTCTTTCGTTAGACTGATGCGAACTGCAATTCAAACTATAACTCCTGTCGCCCGGTGCGGAGCGGCGCGCAGCAAGCTGCGGCTTTTCAAAGCATATCAGGACCAGACTCCGGCGATCGCATTGCCGCAGAATTTGCAGTGCCCATCCTTGAGATTCATCTCGAGAATAAAAAAGCCCGTCCTCTTGATCACGATCTTGCCGCAGGCAGGGCAGTAAGTGTGGTCGCCCGGATGGTCCGGAACGTTGCCGACGTAGGGATAGTGGATTCCTTTGCCGAGCGCGATCTCACGGGCGCGCTCCAGAGTCCTGATCGGGGTCGGGGGCAGGTTCAGAAGCTGGTAGTCGGGATGAAAAGCCGTGAAATGAACGGGGACATCCGGACCGAGCTCACCCACGACCCAGTCCACCAGTGCGCGCAGCATCTTGTCCGAATCATTCAAAGTAGGGACAACCAGGTTGACGATTTCGATATGAACGCGGCTCTTGGCGATCTGCTTGATACTGCGCAGCACAGGGCTCAATTCCGCACTGCAGACATTGCGATAAAACGACTCGTCGAAGCCTTTAAGGTCGATCTTGATCGCGTCGAGGACTTGGCACATCTCCACCAGGGGCTCGGGATTCATGAATCCGCAGCTGATCATGACGCAGCGCCGCTTCTGCTTCCGGGCCGCCTTCGCGATGTCCACCAGGTACTCCATAAACACCGTCGGCTCGTTGTAGGTGAAAGCGATGACCGGGATTCCGCGCGCAACCGTCGTATTCACGATGTCTGCCGCACCGATGATCGGTGTGGAGTAATCCTCGGGGCTCGCCTGCGAAAGCTGCCAATTCTGGCAGAACTTGCATCGCAGCGGGCATCCTGAGGTGGCCAGCGAGAACGCCTGTGATCCGGGCAGGAAATGGTAGAACGGCTTCTTCTCGATCGGGTCGACCTGTGTCGCCATGGGCCGGCCATAGACGAGGCTGCGCAACTCCCCCTTCACGTTCATCCGGGCACGGCACTTGCCTCTGCCGCCGGCGGGGATGGCACAGGTTTGCGCGCATAGGAGACATTTTACGGTGGGGTCTTTGTCCTTGGCATGATGCTGGCGGTCAGAGAGGTTGTCTTTGGGATTGTGGCACTTCAGGCAGTCGATGCCGGCGGTCGCGGCCGAGATCCAATAGCGCGCCTTGGGGGCGGTGCTCGCGAGATCCTCGCTGCGGCCAAGGGCAAAGTCCGGGCCGGCACCGAACACGAGCGATCGCCAGGAGCTGGCCGGCCATGCAAGGCCGGCACCTGCAAGCGGTCCCAATTTTGCAGCGGCAATCAACAACTGGCGACGGGAGATCATAGCGTCGTCCCCCGGCGACTAACATAGTCCGATTCCGTCGCGGATGTCAATTGCAGCAGTCTCCCGTGTGCCGGGACGCATCCGTGTGCCTGAAAATCACCTCGGCCGCAAAAGAAATGCTCAGCGTAGGGCAGCGATTAGGTTAAAGTAGATCGCTCACACTGGACCAGGAGGTTCGAAGCGCGCGTGAACTTATTGCAACGTCTAAGTCAGTATTTACTCCTGTGGGGAATTCCCGGCCTGTTCGGCATCGCCTTCTTCGATTCGGCTGCGGTGCCATTGGTGGGGGGGCCCGATGCGCTCGTGCTGCTGCTTGCCTGGCGGCGTCCCATGCAGATCCTGCCGATTATCCTGGCTGCAGCAATTGGCTCGACGCTCGGCTACCTGGTCCTCTACAGGGTTGCGCGCGCTGGTGGGGAAATGGCGCTGGCCCGCTTCAGCGCTGAACGAAGAGCGTGGGTGAAGCAGAAGCTTGATCAAAATGCCTTTGCGGCTGTAGCGGCGGGTGTTGCCGTGCCGCCTCCCTTCCCGACCAAACTCGTCATTCTGGCTGCGGGTGCCTTCCGAGTGAGCCCTACGAAATTCGCAAACGGGGTTCTCACGGGGCGATTGCTGCGTTACTCGGTGCTGGCATTTCTGGGTGCCCGTTTCGGGGACCAGGCCGCCGTGGTGTTAAGGGACCATTATCCCGTTTTTGCGCTGGCGCTGGCTGCCGCCCTGGTTCTGTATCTGCTCCTGCGTCGTTTTGGAAGCCAGGTAAAGGCAACTCCCGACAAGTAGACGGTGCGCCGGTTTCATCGCGGCGCGCGGAATCCTTCCAGGGTCCACTGATCCCGTGTCTCGTCATGGCGGAGGACGTAAAGGTTGCCGTCATCGGCGTGCACACGGAAATAGAGGGCGCCGGGGGAGTACCATTGATCTTCAATCTCCCGGACCTCGTAAGTCCGCGCGCCGAGCACGAATCTGACCGGGCGCTGATCGCCTCGGTACCCCGCGTAGCATTCCACTCGAATCGTGCCCATAGAGAGTCTCTCTGCAAGTGTCAAACCACGATCGCCTTCAGGATCGCGCCCGAATGGCGAGCGCTGCATGACGATCGGAGAACTCCTCACGCGCCTTTTCTTCAACGGCTGCGGCGGAGCCGGCGCGTCAATGCCAGCTTGAGCTGGGTGTAATTGACGGCGATGTACATGAGCAGGAGTCCTGCGATCAGCAAGCCGACCGGCCAGAGCGCATGGTTCTTGAACATGTCGTACTGCAGGCGCACGATGCCGATCGCCAGAAACAGCAGCCCCGTGGCGAAGAAGTTCTTCATCTGTTTGGGAATGCTGCCGAAGACAAAAAGCCCTGCAGCCAGCGGCAGCAGAACCTCGAAGAATCTCGCCTCCAGCCGCATACCGGGATCGCCGTCCTGCCAGACGCCATAGGCACTAAGCCCCAGGAACAGCAGCGACGTCAACACATGGCCCGGGATCACAAAACGGTATACCTTGGCCACCGACCGCAGTTGCGCCGAACCGAAGTGCTCGCTGAAGCTCTGGAGCGAAAGATAAATAAGGGCATTGCTAATGAACAGGTACTCGATCTGCCCTCGCGTTTTCGGCACAACTTTTCCCAACCAGTCGGTTAAATGAGTGTCCTGTGCGGCTTCGCCCGAGAGGGCCGCGAATGTGAAAAGAACTGCGATCGGATAAAAGTAACGGGAGTCGTCCGGGTGACTTCGTCGTTCGATGATGACCGCCAGGGTGAAGAACAGGAGAGCGACTGGGATCAGCCGCAGATAGAATTTGCTCGGATCGTCTCTGAACCAATCAAGCGCTCCCTGCCGCAGCAGTGTGATCAGCGGAAGCAGGGCTCCCATCACCGCAAAAACAAGTGAGAAGACGGATGCCCTGGTGAACCGGCGCAACCAAAGATAGGCGGGAAGTGAGAGACAGACGGCCCACCACAGTTGGGCGTTGGTCGGTCGCTGGGTCAAAGAAAACTGAGCGATGAGCTCCAGCGTTTTCTTGCCGTGCGAGAATCCTGTCCACAGATCCCACCTGTTCATCGCAATCAGCATGGTTACCGGCAAGAGAAAACAGAAGGCCAGCAAATAGGCGACGGCGACGCGGAACTGCCCTTGTTTCCAGCACCGAATCCCGATCCATGCGGTCGGGGCGGCAGCGGCTGCGGCGAGGAGCACGGCGGAAGTGTCCGACAGATGGTCGTAGCGAAACAGGACCACCAGCATCGCTCCTACAACCAGGATCCAGGCACCCAGGTAAAGCGTGACCTGGGAGAGGGAAAGGCGGCGCACCTCCAGAATCCAGGCGTCCTCGCGGTCGACCAGGCGGTCGTAGAGCTTGCGAAACGTGTCAAACTCGTAAAGCGAGAGGATGTGGTCCTGCTTCCAGCCTTCCAGGTCGCGCAGGTGCTGTTCGATCTTACCGGCCATGATCCGGGTGTACGAAGTGGGGCTGGCCAGGACCGGCTCGCGGGCGAGATAACGCGCCAGGTCGTCGGCCATCTCGCGCGCCGTCTGGTAACGGTCGCCCGGATTTTTCTCCATTGCTTTCAAGCACACGTTCTGGAGCTCGCCGGGGAGATTTGCGTTGATGCGCCGCGGCAGGACGGGGTCCTGCTCGCAGATCATACGCACCTGATCGGTCAGGCTTTGGGCTCGAAACGGCAGCATGCCTGTGAGCAGCTGATAGAGAATGATACCCAGCGAAAAGATGTCGCTGCGCGCATCGAGCGACTGGTTGGCGCATGCCTGTTCGGGCGAAAAGTAATCCGGTGTTCCCATGATCTCGCCTGCCAGAGTCAGCCTCCGGCTGTCATCCGACTGCTGGGCCAGGCCGAAATCGAGCACCTTGGGCTCGAGATCCGGGCCGACCAGAATGTTGCCCGGCTTCAAATCGCGGTGAACGACCTGGTGCTGATGCAGAAACTCGACGGCGGCCACGACCTTGTGCATCAGCTCGACTTTCTGTTCGAGGGTCAGGGCGCGTGCGGCTTCGGTGAGTGAGGCTCCCTCGACATATTCCATGACGAAATGCGGGATCTCATCCGGCTGTCCCAGGTTGTAGATGTGGACGATGTTGGGATGGCTCAGCCGGGCCATGGCCCTGGCCTCCTGCATGAAGCGCGTGCGCACGAGCGAGTTGTTCAGGTAGCGGGTATTGAGGACCTTGATTGCGACCGTCCGGCCCAGAGCCTCATCCTGGCCGAGCAGCACGCGCCCCATGCCGCCGGAGCCGATTTCACTCAGGATCTTGTGTCCCGACAGCTTCTCGGGCAATGCTGCGCCGTCCGCGCTCCCCGGTCTGGGCGCTTCCAGGAGCCCTTCCAGCCGGTCGAGAGTATCGATTTCATTGCGCAGTGCCGCGAGGTCGGGGTGGAGGCGGCAGTAGGAGTCGGCATCGATGGCCTCGCCACGCGCCCGACGATCGAGGAAATCCGCGACGGCATTGGCCAGCAACTGCTCCTGGTCCGGGTCAGAATGCGAGGCACCACCCCCGGAGCCGGGCGGAGGTCCGGATGGCGGGTCGGTCATGGCTCTTCCTGTAGCTGGTGAACCTGCCGGAAGCGCTTAAGGGCTCTATGCAACAACAAGGCAATGGCTTCCCGCGATTTTCCCATGCGCTCCGCCACTTCCCGGGTGGACATACCCTCGAGCCTGGTAAGCAGAATGACTTCGCGATAGTCATCCGGAAGTTCATCGAGTTCACGCAGCAGGGCGCGCAGGTTCTCGTCCTGGGCCAGGAGACGACTCGGGGTCTTGGAGTCGACGGGCTCCAGTCCTCCCGGAGCGCCTTCCGATCGCAGAGGGAGCATCTCGGCCGCATGCCGTTTCTGCCGGCCGTGGTAGCGGGCAGTGTCTGCGATCACGTGATCCATGATGCGCGACGTCCAGCGCAGGAAGCTGCCGGGGGCGCGATAGGTGAATTGGTCGAGCTGCACGTAGGCCTTGAGCAGCGTTTCCTGGAGGATGTCGTCGATTTCCACAAGCCCGCGCAATTGCGGGCCCAGGCGATAGTGGGCCAACACGGCAAGCCGTCGCCGATGCCGGTCAAACAACATTGAGAGTGCTTCCCGATCACCGTTTTTGATACGATCGATCAGGTTGAAGCTCGACGTCGGTTGATCCATACTCATGCCCGAGATCGATTCCAATACTCTGGAATCGAGCTTATCAGTCTTACTGGGCGGCAACAAGAGTTCTTTGGCTGCGGAAACATAAAATGCAATCTTGACGCTTGAAAAACGCTCTTACATAGTGCAACAAGGTCTAACCCGTTCAGAAGTTGCAGCTGTTTCCATGTATCGGTTTGAGGCGGAGTCGGGTTTTGAGATTGACGATTGAACGAAAGGGCTCGCCCGTGCTGGATTTCGGCATCGGTCTGCAACTCTCGTGGAAGGCTCGAAATCAATCACAGCAACGGGTCAGAAGGCGGGCACCGTCCGGCTGACAGCGTCAGTCGTCGTGTTGGCGGGCAACCGGAATTCTCTGGATGTATCCCGTGCCGGTCCCATGATATCCTGAAATCCGGGCGATCAGCAGGCTGCCAGCCAACACAGATTGAATGCGAGGATTGGATGCTATGGGGGGAAGGTTCAGGTGTTGTGTGGCGATTTATGGCGTCGGCATGCTGGCGATGACCCTCTCAGGCTGCTCCATCAAGAGGATTGCGATCAACACGCTGGGAAATGCTCTGTCGGAAGGCAGCTCCGCCTTTGGGAAAGACGACGACCCTGAACTTGTGCGCGATGCCGTTCCATTCGCGTTGAAGACCATCGAGAGCCTCATCGAGCAGGCGCCGAAGCATGAGGGGCTACTGACTGCCGCGAGCAGCGGATTCACAGAGTACGCCTATGCGTTCGTACAGCAGGAAGCCGATTATATCGAAGAGCAGGATTTCGAGCGCGCCAAGGAAATGCGTGCCCGGGCCAAGAAGCTGTATCTCCGCGCATTGGGCTATGGAATGCGCGGGCTCGAGGTTGAATGCCCCGGATTCCGTGATCTGCTGCGGAAAGATCCCGACATGGCTTTGGCCAAGATCACCAAAAAGCGCGTCCCGCTGCTCTACTGGACCGGCGCAGCGTGGGCGGCGGCCTTTGCCATCAACAAAGCAGACTCCGAGCTGTCGGCTGACCAGTCCCTGATGGAGAAGATCATGCAGCGTGCGCTCGCCCTGGATGAAGGGTGGGAAACGGGCTCGATTCACGACTTCTTCATCTCGTGGGAAGGCGGTCACGCGTCGGCTGGGGGCTCGTACGAGAAGGCACGCCGGCACTTTGAGCTGGCGGTGGCGCTGTCAAAGGGGCTTCGTGCAGGCTCCTATGTTTCTATGGCCGAAGTCGTCTCAGTCGGGACCCAGAACAAAAAGGAGTTCCAGACCATGCTGGACGCGGCCCTGAAGATCGATATCAATCAGGCCCCCAATCAGCGGCTCGCCAATGTCGTGTCGCAGCGGCGAGCGCGCTGGCTGCTCGCGCGCATTGACGAGTTGTTCACCGGTGAGCGGCAACGCCCCCGAACCTCGAGAGATTCGGGGCCTAAGAATGGGGATATGTCGCATGAAATCCTTACGGATATACACCAGTAGATGCACGCGCCTCCTGGGCATCGCGCTTACGGTCGGATGTGCCGGAGGGCTGGCGCTGCCGGTGGCCATTGCTCAGGTGACGGTGAAGGTCGGCTCCTTAGTGCCGGATCAGTCGTCCTGGCGTGATATTCTGCTGGAGGGCTTCATCAAGTGGAACAAGTTGTCCGGTGGGAAGGTGCGCGTCCCCCCACCGTACTGGGGCACACAGGGGGACGACCCCGACCTCGTGCGCAAGATGAACCTGCGCATCCTGGACGCGGCCGTGCTCACCTCCGTGGGGCTTGCCGAGATCGACAAGTCGATTTATGCGCTCAGCGTGCCGATGATGTACGAGGATTATGACGAGGTCTATGCGGTCCTCGAGAAGATGCGCCCCCGGCTCGAAAGCACCATGGAGGCCAAGGGCTTCGTTGTTCTGAACTGGATGGATGGGGGGTGGCTGCATTTTTTCTCCAAGAAGCCTGTCGCCACACCCGACGATCTGAAAAAGCTGGTGCTCTTCCAGTGGCAAGGCGACCCGAAGTCGATGGAGATCTGGAGGTCGGCCGGCTTCAACCCCCGCCCCGGCAGCACCTCGGATCTGGTGACCGGCCTCCAGACCGGGTCCTACGAGGCCTTCACAGCGTCGTCCCAGGTCGCCGTCATTATGCGTTACTTCGAGAACGCGAAGAACATGACCGACATCAACTGGGCACTGATCCTGGGGGCCACCGTGATCAGAAAAGATGTCTGGGACAAGATCCCCGCCGACATCAAGCCTGCGCTGATGCAGGTGGAGCGTGAGACCGGGCAGAAGCTCCAGGCAGCCGTCCGCCAGGGCGCGGGTACCGACGTCCAGAGCATGAAAGCGCGGGGCCTGAACGTCGTCCCGATCGATGCGAAGACGTACGAACAGTGGCGCGCTACTGTCGACAAAGCCAAGAGTAAAATTCGTGGTGACTTTGCGCCGGCAGACGCATACGACGAAGCACTGAGATATCGGGACGAGTACCGCAGCCAAAAGGCGACAAAAAAGTGAATGCTTTCACTCTTATATGCCGCCGCACGGAACAGGGGTTGTTGGTCGGCGCGCTAGCCTTGGCCATGCTGTTGCCGCTCATCGAGGTCGTAGGGCGGCCGCTCGGTGGACTCCACATTGCCGGCTCCGCCGACTACGTCAAGCACTTGACTCTCTGGCTCGCCTTCGTGGGCGGTCTGGCGGCCGCCAGTCAACTGAAACATCTGACGCTCTCGACCACGGAGTTTTTCGGCGTCGGTTTGTGGCGAACCCTCTCGCGGTTGCTATCCTACTCGGTATCGGCCGCGGTGCTGGCGGTGCTGGCGTACGCCAGCGCCCAGGTGGTAAGGGTCAACGCCATCGAACCGAAGATTCTCCCCATCGGGCTTCCGGAATGGCTCAGCGAGACCATCATGCCGATCGCGCTCGGCCTGATGGCGTTGGTGTTTGCGTGGAAGGCCTCGAACAGGTGGTGGGGCCGCGCGATTGCGCTGCTTGCGATCCCTGCGGCGTTCGCGCTGAACTGGCTGCCTCCGGAGCAGGCAACGAACGTATGGCCGCTCACGCTGGTGATCCTGGCTGCGGCGTTGCTTGGAGCCCCGGTGTTTGTCGCGATGGGCGGTATCGCCCTCGTGCTGTTCTTCCATGACGGCACGCCGGTAGCGGCGGTCTCCGCCGAGGTTTACCGGCTCGTGGCATCTCCAACGCTCCCCGCGATCCCGCTGCTTGCCGGGGCCGGCTATGTGTTGGCCGAAAGCAACGCCGCGGAGCGCCTGGTCCGGTTCTTCCGTGCCATCTTCGGCTGGCTGCCGGGCGGCATCGCTGTGATGGTGGCTGCGGTCTGCGCGCTTTTCACGACCTTTACGGGCGGATCCGGCGTGACCATCATTGCGCTCGGGGGGCTCGTCTATCCTATCCTTCGCAAGGATGGTTATTCCGAGGGATTTTCTCTGGGCCTCGTGACGGCGTCGGGAAGCCTCGGCCTGCTTTTCCCGCCCAGCCTTCCTGTTATTCTCTACAGCGTCGTTGCCAGCAACCGGAGCCAGAGTGTGCCGGCTGGGGATCTGTACCTCGCCGGACTGTTGCCCGGCCTGCTGCTCGTTGTGCTCACAGCAATCTATGGCATCCTGATCGGCCGCCGCGCCGAACGCGCGTACCTGAAGTTCTCGTGGCGCGAGGTGTTTGCCTCCGCCTGGTTGGCCAAATGGGAACTTCTGTTGCCCGTCTTTATCGTGGTCATCTTCGCGAGCGGGCTCACCACAATGCTTCAGACGGCGGCTGCGGCGTTGGCATACGTGGTGATCATCGAGTGCTTCGTCACCGGCGACATAAAGATCTTCTCGGAACTGCCGGGGATTCTCCTAAAGGCCTCGATCCTGATGGGAGCCGTGCTGACACTCCTGAGCGTGGCGATGGGATTGACCAATTACATGGTCGACATCCATCTCACCGACCAGCTGTTGGGGTGGGTTCAGACCCATATCCACTCTCAGATAGTGTTCCTGCTCGTGCTCAATGTCATCTTGCTCATCCTGGGCAGTGTCCTCGAGATCTATTCGGCGATCATCATCCTCGCGCCGGTAATTGCGCCGATCGGTGCAGCGTTCAACATTGACCCGATTCACCTCGGTGTGATCTTCCTGGCGAACCTGGAGATGGGTTTTCTGTTCCCGCCCGTCGGCTTAAACCTGTTCCTGTCCTCTTCCCGCTTCAATAAACCGCTGACGAGCCTGTACCGCCACATCCTTCCCTTTCTGGTCATAACGGGCATCGGTGTGCTCCTCATCACTTATACCGACTCGATGTCGTTGGGCATCCTGAGGCTGGTAGGCAAGCGTCCATAGCGATTGGGAAGCGGCAGAATAAAGCAATGAACAAGAGCCACGGATTTCAAGCCTAAGGCTGAAACGGCACAGGCTCTTGCCGCTTCGCAAAGAAACACCCTAGCGGGTCCGTTCGTGCTCGATGATTTTCTCGAGCATGGAATCCAGGTCATGGGTGTTGGTGTAGCCCACGGTCCTCTTGAGTTTGCTGACGTCGGGAACGCGGCGCTCCATGTCTTCGAACCCTTCCTGGTATGCCCGCTCGTAGGGTATATATTCGATAGGCGATGAGCTTCCAGTCAATTTCTTGACCCGATTGGCCAGGTCGTTGATGGAGATCTCCTCATCGCCTCCGACGTTGAAGATCTCACCCACCGCCCGGGGCTCATCGATCAAGGCCATCACCCCTTGGACCACATCCCCCACGTAGGTGAAGGTGCGGGTTTGCGCGCCGGTTCCGTAGATGGTCAACGGCTCGTTGCGCAGCGCCTGGCCCACGAATCGGGGAACCACCATGCCGTAGCGCCCGGTCTGGCGAGGGCCGACCGTGTTGAAGAAGCGCGCCACGATCACGGGAAGCTGTTTGGTCCGGTAATAGGCCAGCGCCAGGAATTCGTCCATGGCCTTGGTGGCGGCGTAGCTCCAGCGCGCGACCGCAGTCGAGCCGTAAGTGCGCTCGTCGTCTTCGCACAGCGGCACCTTCGAGTTCCGGCCGTAGATCTCGGAAGTTGAGGCCAGAAACGTCTTCTTGCGAAACTTGTTGGCCAGTTCCAGGACGATCTCGGTGCCGGCGATGTTGGTATGAATCGACTTGAGCGGCTCATCGATGATGAGCTTGACACCCACGGCCGCAGCCAGGTGAACGACGACGTCGCAGATGCCCGTCAATTCGAGCATCGCCTCACGGTTGAGGATGGTGTCGTTGAGGAAATGGAAGCTCGGGTTTTTCAGGAGGCCTTTTATGTTCTCCAGCCTGCCGGTGGAAAGGTCGTCGATGACATAGACTTCATGGCCGCGCTCGAGATACGCCTCCGAAAGATAGGAACCGATGAAGCCTGCGCCGCCGGTGATGAGTACTTTCACGGAATCTCCTCTGAATCAGGGAGCGAATCTAATATTTTCCGGGCCGAGCGTCAATGCCCATCTGAATGCGCAAGTTTAATGCAGAGGAGACATCGCAAAGGCGCGAACGCTCAAAGCCTCAAAAAAACCACTATCTCATGTTCTTGCAGTCTTCGCGTCTTTGCGGTTGGTAAAGTGTTGGCATATAATTACAGGCTTGGCCCGGGTATATCCTCATGAGCGACCCGTCGAGCACCAACCAGCCGGATAAGAACACCTCACGCACGCGCCGCTACGTTCTGGCTACGATCGCATTCCTGGTCCTGGCGCTGACGGCGACGCAATATTTCCTGCATCAGCCCTCGATCGGAAGCCCGAAGTTCCTGTCCCGCACCTATCAGCTGTGGGTGGCGACTGTGCTGGTCGTGCTTGCACTGCTGATCCTGGCCACCGTCCTGGGGCGCAACCTTATCAAGCTCTACTTCGAGCGCAAGAGCGGGCAGGTCGGGAGCCGCTTCAGAACCAAGATGGTCAGCATTTTCGTGGTTCTGTCGCTGCTGCCGGCTGTGCTGCTGTTCTCCCTGGCCTACTGGCTGGTGAAGGGACCCATCGAGCAGTGGTTAAGCACGCCGGCGACTCTGCTGCAGGATGACAGCCGGGCCATCGCCCAGCAGTATTACGAGGAGACCACCCAGAGGGCCCGGGAATTTGCAGTGAACGTTGCCGCCCGGGTCGGCATGAACGATAGCATGCAGCCGCCGCTCCCGGCTGAACTGGTGCAGGCGCTGTCGGAGCTGCGCAGGCTTTGCCGAATCGACAGCATTCGCATTTATGGCAAGGGCGGCGCGCTCGCGGGCGAATCGGGCGTGCGAGTTTCGCTCCGCGATCAGGAAACGGCGTTAGCCAGGCTGGTTTCAGGCGCTCTGCACGGCCAGTCCTCCTTCGAAGTGCAAGCCTCCCCGCCCAAGGACGCTCAGAAAGATATGATCTGGGCCACGGCCCCGATTCGCAACAGAGACGGGGAGATCATAGGCGCTGTAGTAACCGAAACGATGATTCCGGGCATCGCCCAAGTCAACGCCAAATCGGTGATGGAAGCCTACCAATCGGTGACGGACGCCTACGAAAAATACGGTCAGCTTCAGCGCGAGAAGGCGGCGGTGCAATTCACCACTCTGCTGATCTTCGCACTCTCCACGCTTCTGATCGTGTTTGCCTTCTCCTGGTTTGCCATGTACCTCGCCAAGCGCATCACGGTTCCCATCCAGGCGCTGGCCGAAGGAGCGGCCGCCGTAACGGCCGGGAATCTGGATTACCGGGTCCAATGCGCTGCCTTTGACGAGCTGGAAGACCTGGTAGCATCGTTCAACCGTATGACGGCTGAACTCCAGGAAAACAAGATAAACATCGAGGCAGCGCAGAACAGCCTGCGGGAAACCAACGTCAAGCTTGATGACCGCAGGCGTTTTATCGAAACGATCGTGCAGGCGATTCCCACGGGCGTTTTGGTCCTGAACAGCAGCCAGGGCATCCGCACGATGAACCGTGCCGCCGAGCAGATGCTCGAGGTGCAGGGGCAAAACGACGATCTTCGTCTGGAGGATGTGGTGAAGGGGCCGGCCCGTGACACGCTGCGCATGCTGTTGCGCAAGTCGAGCGTACTGGGGCCTGTAGTCCGGGATCTTGATCTCAATCTTGAAGGCAAGACCCTGCATCTGGCGGCGACGGTGACCCCGCTGGTGGACAGCTCGGAGCAGCGCACCGGGTGGGTGATAGTGCTGGATGACCTGACGGAGTTGCTGAGTGCGGAAAAAATGGCTGCGTGGCAGGAGGTCGCACGGCGCCTGGCGCACGAGATCAAAAATCCGCTGACACCGATTCAGCTTTCAGCCGAGCGCATGTTGCACCGCTTCCGCCAGATCCCGTTGCCCGGGAGGGCGGCACAGCGGGAGGTCTGGCGTGACCAGCTGGCGGCGTACGACAATCTGCTCGAGGAATGCGTGCAGACCATCATCAAGGAAGCCGACTCGCTCAAGACGCTCGTGGATGAATTCTCGGGTTTTGCCCGGCTCCCGGGGGTGCGCCTGGAAGAGACGGATCTGCACCGCATTCTCGAAAATGCATTGAGTCTTTACAATGGTCGAATTCAGGACGTTCAGATCGAGAGGATTTTTGATGCCGGTCTGCCCCTGGTCCGCCTGGACGCAGAACAGATGAAGCGTGTGTTCATCAACCTGTTCGACAACGCGCTTGAGGCGATGGCCGGCAACAATGCCCGCACCAAAATCCTCAGAATTCGCACCAGCCGCAACACCCAGCAGCATTCGGTCCGCATCGAGATCAGCGACACCGGGCGCGGTTTTCCAAAGGAATACCAGGACAGCCTTTTCCTCCCCTATTTCTCGACCCGAAGAGGCGGGACGGGATTGGGGCTCGCAATCGTCCGCCAGGTTGTCTCCGATCACCACGGCCAGGTGCGTGCCGAGCCGAACTCGCCCCTGGGAACCAAGATCGTGATCGATTTGCCCTTGGCGCCTTCCTGAAGAGAGAACAAAATAGGCAGCTATGACCAGAGCCGGAATCCTCATCGTCGACGATGAACAGGGTGTGCAGTCCTCGCTCCAGGGCATTCTGGAAGATGCGGGATTCGATGCCGAAGGGGTGTCGAGCGGCGAGGAGTGCCTTGCCTTCATGTCCAGGAAGGAATATGCCGTGGTGCTGCTCGACATCTGGCTTCCCGGCATGGACGGGCTTCAGGTGCTCGAGCAGGTGCGCAAGGCCGCTCCCGCCACCAGTGTCATCATGATCTCCGGGCACGCGTCGATCGAGGCTGCCGTCCGCGCCACGAAACTCGGCGCCTTCGACTTCGTCGAAAAGCCGCTGTCGCTCGAGAAGACTCTCCTGGTGGTCAAAAACGCGCTGCATCAGCGCAGCCTCGAGGAAGAGAATCGGCTGTTGCGGGAGCAGATCGAACAGAAGTACGTCATGATCGGCGAGTCGGTCCCCATGCAGGCTTTGCGCCAGCAGATTGCCTTCGCCGCTCCGACCAACGGGCGCGTGCTCATCTGCGGGGAAAATGGGACGGGCAAAGAGCTGGTGGCTCACCTGCTGCACCTGCACAGTCAGCGCCGGGATCAGCCCTTCATCGAAATGAACTGCGCTGCTATTCCCGAAGAACTCATCGAGAGCGAGCTGTTTGGCCATGTGAAAGGATCCTTCACGGGCGCCGGCGAAGACAAGGAAGGGAAATTCGCACAGGCGGACGGCGGCACGCTGTTCCTCGACGAAGTAGGCGACATGAGTTCCAAAACCCAGGCCAAAGTGCTGCGGGTGCTGGAAGAGCAGCGCTTTACGCCCGTGGGCGGCAATACCGCGTTGCGCGTAGACGTCCGCGTGATTGCTTCCACCAACAAGGATCTCGAGAAGGAGATCGAACTGGGCAACTTCCGTGAGGATTTGTATTATCGCCTCAACGTGATTCCGTTTCAGCTCCCTCCCCTGCGTGAGCGCAAGGAGGACATCCAGGCGCTCACCCGCTACTTTCTGGAGGATTTTGCCGAGAAATACGGGCGGAAACTCCCCACCTTCACACGAAAGGCGCTGGAGATTCTCGAGTGCTATCCCTGGCCGGGCAACGTCCGGGAACTGCGCAACATCATGGAGAGGTTCATCATCATGACGCCGCAGCAGCGTCTGGACGTTTACGACCTGCCGGAAGCCATACTTCAGCGCACGATCCTGGCTGTTCCCGCGCCCGATGGGGCCGCGTCGCTGCAGGACGCCCGCGAGAAGTTCGAGCGCTCGTTCATCCTGCGCAAGCTGGTGGAGCACAAAGGAAACGTGAGCCGCGCGGCTCAGGTGCTGCAGATCGAGCGCAGCAATCTCTATCGCAAGATGAGGCAACTGGGCATCCCCTATTCGGGACGTGAAAACGGGGATGCGGATTAAAGCCGCAGAGATATCGGGGCCCGAAACCGGGTTCCGACATCTGATCTGCGACCTCCGGCCTGGGGCTCCCGGGCGGTTGTCGGAGGTCTGAGGATTGCTTGACCCATGGCATTGCAGTAACTTGATTAAGTGGCACCGGAATCAAAAAGACTTGGGGGACACCATGGCCCATATCAAAAACCCATTGACCTGCAAACTGATGACCTGGGGCATGTGGGCGCTGCTTGCACTCCCGCTCTCTGCCCAGGACAAGGAAACCCCTCAGCTCCAGCCGCAGGGGAATCCGTTCACTCGCATCTTCAGCAGCAACTACGCGACTCCTGCTGTCCGCACCATCCAGGTGCGCGGGGAAAGCCTGCTCGATTCCATGATCAAGGATGGGAAGCTGGAGATCAGTGAACAGGACGCCGTCAACCTGGCCCTTGCGAACAATGTCGACATTAATGTCCTGCGCTATACCCCCTATTTTCAGTTGTGGGGCATCGAGAGTGGGAGGGCGGTGCTGAACCCGACGGTCTCGTTTGGTCCCAGCCTCAACCGCAGTGTGACCCCGGCGTCCAGCGCCCTGCAGGGAGGCGCGCCCGTGCTCAACCTCACGAGCCTCTACAGCCTGAACGTGCACAAGCCGTTTGAGCCCGGCCTGGACTTCGATTTCAACTTCAGCGCCACGCGGGGTCGGACCAACAGCCCTTTCTCAAGTCTGAACCCCTCGATCGCTTCGGTCTGGAGTATAGGTGCCACGCAGCACCTGCTGCAGGGCTTCGGCAACATCAGCCGTGCGCGCTTTCTGCGCGTCGCCCGAAATAATTACGACATCTCAGTCGAGAACTTTTCAGCCGGCGTGATCAACATCGTGAACAACGTGCTCAATACTTACTGGAACCTGGTGTTCAACGATGAAGATATCAAGGTCAAAGAGGCTTCCCTGAAGCTGGCGCAGCTGACACTCGAACAGACTCAAATTCAAGAGCAGGTAGGGACGATGGCACCGCTGGACGTCCTCCAGGCGCAGGCGCAGGCGGCGAGCGTCAACCAGCAATTGATAGTATCGCGTTACAATCGGCGGATCACGGAGGACCAGCTCAAGAAGCTGATTTCGTCCCGGTCGGCTGCCGCCCTGATTGCGGCCACAATTGTGCCGACCAGCAGGCCGTTGCCGCCTCCGGCCCCGGCGGGCAGCGTGACCGATGCCACTCAGCGCGCCCTGGAAATCCGGCCGGAAGTCAAATCCCAGCTGCTGAACCAGGCAAACAACAAGATCCAGGTCGACTACGCCAGGAACCAGATCCGGCCCGTGCTCGACCTCACTGTGAACTATTCGCAAAGCGGGCTCGGTGGGGACAATATTATTCGAGACTTCTCCCAGGGATTTCTCAATGCGCCGATCATCGCAATCACGCCCGGTGGGTTCGGAGATTCGCTCAGTTCTCTTTTCAGCGGCAGCTACCTGGGCTACGCCGTGGGATTCAACCTCAAGGTTCCGATCGGTAATGATCAGGCGCGCGCCAACAGCGCCCAGGCGCAAATTACCTACAACCAGGGAGAGGAAAGCCTGCGCTCCTTGCGGCAGCAGATAATCCTGCAGGTGCGCCAGGCCTACGACAGTGTCGCGTTGAACCAGGACAGCGTCGCAGCTGCCCAGGTCGCTGTTGACTATCAGGAGAAGCGCCTCCAGGGGGAGCAAGACAAGTACATGCTCGGGGCAAGCACGACTTTCCTCGTCGTCCAGGCGCAGCGGGATCTGCAGAATGCGCAGAGTGTGCTGCTGCAGGCGAAGATCGGCTGGATCCAGAGCCGCATTGCCCTCGACCAGGCCGTGGGTGACACCCTGTCGGTTCACAACATCGTGCTCGATGATGCCCTGAACCTGCCCAAAAAGTAGGCGGGCCGGGTTCAGACCGTAAAGACCTCAAAGACCGCTGAGAAGGCGTTTCATGTTCATTGCGGTCTTCGAGGTCATTGCGGTTTGCATCACGGGGGTATCTTTATAGCAGGAGTACCGGTGGAGGAGCATATGGCCGGAAAGATCACCAAGAGCGAGGCCGAATGGAAAAAGGAACTGACCCCGGAGCAATATGAGGTGACGCGACGGAAGCAGACCGAGAGACCGTTCACCGGCGCCTATTGGAACACCCGCGACAAAGGTGTCTACAAATGCGTTGCCTGCGGCGCCGACTTGTTCGACTCGGACACCAAGTTCGACGCCGGCTGCGGCTGGCCGAGCTTTTCGGCTCCGACGGATCCTGAAAACGTCGAGACCGCGCCCGACGACAGTCATTCCATGCACCGGGTGGAAGTGGTATGCAGCCGCTGCGAGAGCCACCTCGGCCATGTGTTCGAGGATGGGCCTGGGCCGACGGGCTTGCGCTATTGCATCAATTCCGCCGCGCTCAAATTCACCCCGGACAAAGCAAGTGACGAATGACGACTTGTGGATGAAAATAGAAGAACGATGAGACCGGATGTGACGATCATCGGCGGGGGGCTGGCGGGAGCAGAGGCCGCCTGGCAGGTCGCTCGCAGCGGGCTTCAGGCTTGTCTGCACGAGATGCGCCCCGCGGTCCTGACTCCGGCCCATAAGTCCGGAGAATTCGCGGAACTGGTCTGCAGCAACTCTTTGAAGTCGAATCTCCCCGGAACCGCGCCGTTCCTGCTGAAAGAAGAATTGCGGCGTCTTGGCAGCCTGCTCATGCGCGTTGCGGATGAGGTATGCGTTCCGGCCGGTCATGCGCTGGCGGTGGATCGTGAACTGTTCTCCCGCAGGGTTACCGAGGAGATCCTGAACTCGCCCCGCATCCAGATCACGCGCGCGGAGGTCACATCTCTCCCTGCTGAAGGAATCACTATTGTGGCCACGGGCCCTCTGACCTCCCCCTCGCTATTGCGGGCCATCGCCGGATTTGCCGGCACCGGCCACCTCTATTTCTATGACGCGATATCGCCGATCGTCGATGCGGCAACGGTCGATGAGACCAGGCTGTTTGCAGCCTCGCGCTATGGCAAGGGCGGTGAAGACTACCTTAATGCGGCTATGACCCAGATGGAGTACCGTCGCTTCTATGAAGCCCTGATCGCAGCCGAATCGGTCCCCGTGCGCGAGTTCGAAAGGGCTCTCTATTTCGAGGGTTGCCTGCCGATCGAGGAACTGGCCCGCCGAGGCATCGATACCCTGCGCTTCGGGCCCATGAAGCCGGTGGGGCTGACCGATCCGCGCACCAACCGCCGCCCCTATGCGGTCGTGCAGCTGCGCCAGGAAAACCTCATGGCAGACAGCTATAATCTGGTCGGGTTTCAAAACCACCTGCGATTTCCGGAACAGCAGCGGGTCTTCCGCCTCATTCCGGGGCTCGAGAATGCAGAGTTTCTCCGGTTCGGCCAGATTCACCGGAACACCTACCTGTCCGCCCCTGCACTGCTGAACGCGACGCTCCAGACGCGGAAGCGGCCCGACCTGTTCTTCGCGGGACAAATCTGCGGCGTGGAAGGCTATGTCGAATCGATAGCGACAGGCTTGCTTGCCGGGATCAACGCCACCCGCCTGGCACGCGCAAAGGAGGCCGTCGCGGCGCCGCGCTCGACCGCGTGCGGCAGTCTTCTGCACTACATCAGTCATGCGGCGCCCGATGGCTTTCAGCCGGCCAACATCAGCTTCGGGTTGCTGCCCGAACCTGTCGGAGAGATCAGAAAGGTACGCGACCGGAAGCAGCGCCACCAAATGCAGGTGGCGGGCGCACTCAAGACGATGGACCTATGGATCGAGTCCCTGGAATCGCAGGCTCCCGACCTCCGCCCTCTGCCCTCCGACCGGGAGCAGGGGGGCAGAAGCCCCGGGGATTTTGGATTTTAGATTTTGGATTTTTCCTGCATGATAATTGACTGGGCACTGGAGGTCTGTTCAATCCAAAATCCTATGCATTGCCTGTTTGTCCTTTGCGGCTGTCAACGCGGAAATTTGGGATAGCAATGAGTCTGACGCTGGCCTCCTGGATTGAGCAGTATCTGGCTCACCTTCGTTATGAGCGGGATGCTTCTCCGCATACTCTGCGCAACTATGCTTCCGACCTGTATCAGTTCCATCATTACCTGACGCACACGCCTGCCGGAGAGTCGCGGCCGGAACCTGAACTGGAGCAGATCGACAACCTGACGATCCGCGAATTCCTGGGAGTGCTTTATCAGCGGCAGAACCGGAAGTCGTCGGTCGCACGGAAGCTGGCCGCGCTCCGTTCCTTCATGAAGTATCTCGCGGGCCAGGGTGTCATCCCGACCAACCCCGGCAAGAATGTCGCCTCACCCAGGCAGGAGAAGCGCCTTCCCGAGTATCTGACGACCGATGCGGTTGCCGAACTCCTCGAGGCGCCCTGTGAGAGCACCAGGCTGGGTTTGCGCGACCAGGCGATTTTCGAACTCTTCTATGCGACCGGAATCCGCGTGAGCGAGCTGGTGGGCCTCGACAGGGAAGGCCTTGACCTCGATGGAGGGCTTATCCGCGTGCTTGGGAAGGGGCGCAAGGAACGCATCGTTCCTTTCGGCCGAAAGGCCGCCGAGGCGCTCCGGGCCTACATCGAAGTGCGCGGCGAGCTCTGCGCGAAGGAGAGGAAAACCGGTGCGGCACCGGCGGGCGATGCGGTTTTTCTCAACTTCCGCGGGGAGCGGCTGACGACCAGGGGAGTAGCCGGCATCGTCGATCGGCATGTGGTACGGCTGGCTCAGAGACTGCGCGTGCACCCGCACACCTTGCGCCACACCTTCGCCACCCACATGCTCAACGCCGGTGCGGATCTGCGTTCCATCCAGGAGCTTCTAGGCCACGAGAGCCTTTCTACAACGCAGAAGTACACCCATGTTTCGACCGAACAGTTGGTGCGTGTCTACCGGTCGTGCCATCCCCGCGCCAAAAAATCCTGAGTGCGTCAAAGCGTTTCGGCGCAGAGGTTTTTCAGCCGGGAGACGATTTCTGCGAGATCGATGAGTTCGGTTTTCCTGGTCGCCCGCGTGAACAGCTCCGCCTTGCCCTGTTTGAGTTTCTCCGGCCCGAGTACGACCCGGAACGGGATTCCGATCAGGTCGGCGTCTTTGAACTTCACGCCGGGGCGCTCGGCGCGGTCATCGAGCAGCACATCGATGCCGGCGGCGCGCAACTCACCATACAGCTTATCGGCTGCCGCCTGCATGTCGCCCTTGTAGTTGACCGGCGTGATGATTACGGTAAACGGCGCGATCGAGACGGGCCAGATGATGCCATCGGCATCGTGGAAGAGCTCGATGGCGGAGGTCATGATGCGTTCCACGCCGATGCCGTAGCTTCCCATGACAATCGGAGTCTGCTTCCCATCAGCCGTGAGAACCATGGCACCCATGCTTTGCGAGTACTTTGTGCCCAGCTTGAAAATGTGGCCCACTTCTGCTGCCCGGTACACGTCGAGCGGGCGGCCGCACTGGATGCAGCCCTCACCCTTTTCGACGGTCCTGAGGTCTGCCCAGACCGGCTGGAAATGAACACCGGGTGTGACGCCCTGAAGGTGATAGTCGTTTTTGTTGGCTCCGCAGGTGAGGTTCTGGCGACCCTGCAGCTCCAGGTCGGCATAGACCGGCATGTTGTTTACGCCTACGGGCCCAAGGCTGCCGGCATCGGCACCGAAGGCAGCTCGGATTTCTTCGGGATGGGCGGGGCGCGCCTGAAAAGTGCCCAGTGCAGCCATGACTTTGGATTCGTTCAGCTGATGATCGCCGCGGAGCAAAAACACGTAAGGGCGGTCATTGACCATATACACCAGCGACTTGATCTGGTGGGTGGGTGGAACCTTGAGGAAACCGGCTATCTCGGCAATCGTCTTCTGGCCCGGCGTATGGACCTCGTGCGGCACCCCGGCGGCGGGCGGGTCGGTGATCCTGGCAATCTTCGAGGAGGCGCGCTCGAGGTTGGCGGCGTAGCCGCACTCGCAGGTGGCGACAAAATCCTCCCCCGCCTCTGTCCGAACCATGAATTCCTGCGACTGGCTCCCCCCCATGGCGCCCGAACTGGCTTCGACGTCCACGAACTTCAGGCCGCAGCGTGTGAAGATGCGGCAGTACACGTCGTGATGCAGGCTGTAGCTCCGGTCCAGCCCCTCCTGGTCGACGTCGAAGGAATAGGAATCCTTCATGATGAACTGGCGCAGCCTCAGAAGGCCTGATTTGGGGCGGGCTTCATCGCGAAACTTCATCTGAATCTGATACCAGATCTGCGGCAGGTCCTTGTAGGATCGGATCTCCTTGCGGGCGATGTCCGTGAAAATCTCCTCGTGGGTCATGCCCAGGCAGAGATCACGATTGGCGCGATCCTTCAGGCGGAACATGTTTTCGCCCATGTCGCTCCAGCGCCCGGTTTCCTGCCAGAGGTCCGCCGGATGAAGCGCGGGCAGGAAGAACTCCTGCGCACCGGCGGCGTCCAACTCTGCGCGGATGATGTTTGCGATCCGGAGCATGGTGCGCTGCCCCAGCGGGAGGAAGGAGTAAATCCCCGCTGCAAGCTGACGGATGAAGCCGCCGCGAATCAGCAGTTGGTGGGAAGGGAACTCCGCGTCCGCAGGATTGTCCCGCAGAGTCGGGATGAAGATCTTTGACCAGCGCATATCATGCTCCTTGGCGAAGTATAGCGTTGCACAGACGGTTAATTCTAGGGGACCCACTTCAGCAGTCAAGCTCAATTCCGGAATTCAAGTGCTTCCAGCCGGGGGCGAGCTGAGGTAGACTGTTGCGTCCGATGGCCCGAAAACTCACAATGAAATAGGACAATCATGAAAACACTATCCGATGTGGATCCTGCAGTTGCTTCAGCAATCGCATCCGAGACACACAGGCAGAACCAGACGTTGGAGCTCATCGCCTCCGAGAATTTTGTCAGCGAAGCCATTCTTGAGGCGGCGGGCTCGGTCTTCACCAACAAGTACGCCGAAGGGTATCCGGGGAAACGCTACTACGGAGGCTGCGAATTTGCCGATCAGGTCGA
Organism: Terriglobia bacterium; assembly: GCA_020072565.1. Lineage (NCBI taxonomy): Bacteria > Pseudomonadati > Acidobacteriota > Terriglobia > Terriglobia bacterium. The sequence goes on along the minus strand of JAIQGI010000020.1, from coordinate 196,519 downwards.
AACCCTCGTGATAGAAAGGGCCAAGAAACTGTTTGGCGCGGAGCACGTCAACGCTCAACTTCATTCGGGGACCCAGGCCAACATTGCCGTCTTCATGGCAGCCTGTAAGCACGGCGACACCATCCTCGGCATGAGCCTTGCGCACGGCGGGCATCTGACCCACGGGCATCCCCTCAATTTTTCGGGCAAGATGTACCAAGTTACCTCCTACGGCGTGCGCAGCGACACCGAGCTTCTTGATTACGACGAAATCGCCCGCTTGGCCGAGGAGCATAAGCCTCGTATCATCGTGTGCGGCGCGAGCGCTTATCCCCGCATCTGGGACTACCGCCGCATTGCAGAAATCGCTCACTCGGTCGGCGCCCTTACGCTCGCCGACATCGCCCACGTCGCAGGGCCCGTGGCTGCGGGCCTGCATCCCAGTCCCTTTCCCCACGCGGACTTCGTGACCACATCCACACACAAGACGCTGCGCGGCCCGCGCGGCGGCCTCATCATGTGCCGGGAGCAGTTTGCCAAGGACCTTGATAGGGCTGTGTTTCCCGGCGTGCAGGGGGGACCGCTGGTTCACGTGATCGCCGCCAAGGCCGTTTGTCTTCAAGAGGCGTTGCAGCCTGCCTTCGTTCGATATCAACGCCAGGTTCTCGCCAATGCCAAAACGCTGGCTCAGACTCTTCTGGACGAAGGTTTCCGACTAGTGTCCGGCGGCACGGACAACCATTTGATGCTGGTGGAAGTCGTCAGCAAAGGCATTACCGGCAAGGAGGCCGAGCAGGCACTTGAGAGAGCGAACGTCACCGTCAACAAGAACGTCATCCCCTTCGATACCCGGCCCCTGACCGTGACGAGCGGCATTCGCGTCGGGACCCCTGCGGTTACGACCCGCGGGATGAAAGAGGAAGAGATGAGGGTGATCGGACGCCTGATCGGCCGCGTGCTGCGTGCGCCGGCCGATAGCAGCGTACTGAGCCGGGCCCGTGAGGAGGTCATCGCACTCACCAAGAAGTTCCCGCTTTACCAGGAGAGGCTGGCTGCACTCGAGAAAAGCTGAAATCTCAACGCAGGGCCCGCAGAGCAAAGGACTTTATTTTTGCCCGTATCGACCCGAAACCAGAGTGTTCCATGTTTTTCTCTTCAATCTCCGCGGCCTCTCATTGAGATTTTGAAGGTTTGTGGTCGTCGACATGATCTCACCTGATGAGCTGAGCGACATCCTGGGCCCGACGGGGCAGATCGCGCGCACGCACCCGAACTACGAATTCCGCCCCGGGCAGATCCGGATGGCGCAGGCGGTCGCTGAGGCCATCGATGCGCGCCGTCACCTCTGTGTGGAAGCCGGCACCGGGACTGGAAAGACGCTTGCCTACCTCCTGCCATGCATATTCAGCAGCAAGCGCGTCATTATTTCGACGGGAACGAAAAACCTGCAGGAACAGATCTTCTTCAAGGATCTTCCCTTCCTCGAAAAAGCACTGGGTCGAAAGCTCTCCGTCTGCTACCTCAAAGGGAGAAGCAACTACCTGTGCCTCAAGAAGCTCGCGGAAATCGACGAGGAGGGCTACCTGTTTTCCCGGCACGATCCGGAATACCTGGAAACGATCAGGGAATGGGCGCGGCTGACCGAAACCGGTGACCGGGCGGAGCTGAAAGAGCTGCCGGACGATTTTGTCCTCTGGCACCATCTGGATGCGCGCCGCGAGACCTGCACGGGCCAGAAATGCCCTGACTTCGATGCCTGCTTTGTCACCAGGGTGCGCCAGCGCGCGCTGGAATCGGATGTCGTGGTGGTGAACCACCACCTCTTTTTTGCCGATCTTGCGCTGCGCCAGGGGGATTTCGGATCCGTCCTCCCGGATTACTCCGTGGTAATTTTCGATGAAGCGCACGAACTCGAAGATATCGTCACACAATACTTTGGAATCACGGTCAGCAGCTACCGCCTTGACGAATTCGCGCGCGACACTGCGCGTACGCTGGCAGAAACGGGGTCCACCTCCACCTTTGTCCAGGACCAGGTTGCGAAGCTTTCGGTCTGCTCCGGCGAATTCTTCGGTGCTTTTCGCGGCAGGGAAGGTCGTTTTTCCCTGCGGGAGCTGGGTGGCGGGCTGGAAATACGCCGCGGGCCGCAGGGAGAGGATCCGCCGGGTGAGCCTTACCGCAGGCTGCTCTCCCAGCTGGCGCTGATCGAAAAGGGGCTGGCGGGCCTGCCTACGCAGAGTGATGCCGTCGATTCTCTGTGCCGGCGCTGCCAGGAACTGAATGATGAGCTGATTGCAATATTGGAATCTGATTCAACCGAACACGTCTACTGGTACGAAGTGCGCGGACGCGGTGTTTATTTGTGGGCTTCTCCGATCCGCGTCTCCTCCATACTGGCAGATCGCCTTTTCTCCCGGGTCGAGACTGCCGTCCTGACATCGGCGACCCTTTCGACCGGAGGCAACTTTCAATTCATCCGCTCCCGCCTCGGGCTGAGTGAATGCCAGGAGCTGATTCTGGAATCGCATTTTGATTTCTCGCGTCAAGCCATCCTCTATGTGCCACGCGAGATCCCGGAACCTCGCGAGGAGGGTTGGGCCGCCCGGGCATGTGTGGAGTTGGAACGGATTCTCGGGGCCAGCCGCGGCCGTGCCTTTGTGCTGTTCACCAGCCATGCTCAGATGGCCATGATCTATCGCTCTCTGCAGACGCGACTGCCCTACCCCATGCTGATTCAGGGAGAGAAGAGCAGGAGCGGCCTGCTCGAGGAGTTCCGGAAAACACCCAACGCGGTGTTGTTCGCCACCTCCAGTTTCTGGCAGGGGGTGGACGTTCAGGGCGAGCAGTTAAGCTGTGTAGTGATCGACAAGCTCCCGTTTTCCGTACCCAGTGATCCGGTTGTCGCAGCGCGTATCCGGCATTTGAATGAAACCGGAGGCAATGCCTTCTACGACTACCAGATCCCGGAAGCCATTATCCTCTTGAAGCAAGGGCTCGGGAGGCTGATTCGCAGCCGGTCTGATCGGGGGATTCTGGCCCTGCTGGACAAGAGGATCATGACCAGAAGCTATGGCCGCAACTTCTTGCGGAGCCTTCCGCCGGCCCCTCTGACACATGATTTCGCGGAGTTGCGCAACTTTCTGGGCCGTGAATGATCTTCTTAAATGAAAGCTCAGTGGACAGCGGCGAGAATGGATGACAGGCTCGAATGGTGCTTTGCTGATTCAGGCAATGTTCTGAAGCCGCCTCGAGACGCCCTTCACGGGGTGGCTTCAGCCCGTGGCCCCAGTGGGGCTGAGGGCAGGGCACTTTTGGCCGATCTTCCTGTCACGGACCTGTTTAGGGCCTTCGTCTGTTGACATGCGATCCGAGCAGGTCATACAATGCGTCACTGGCTATTGTAAACCTAAAGTTCTTATATCTAGGCTTCGCAAGGAGGTTATATGTGCAGCCCGTTTCGTAAGCTTGGCCTGCTTTTGTTTCTTTTACTCACTTTTGGTCTCCTATTAACCCCGGCAACTTTCGCACAGAATCGTGGGTTCGGCGGCAAGGTGACCAACGACAAGGGCGAGCCCGTCGTAAACGCCAAAATCATCATCTCTGGAGTCAGCAGCAAGAGGGTGTACGAAACTAAGACAGACAAGAAAGGGCAATGGGTGTGGATGAACCTCCAGCTCGGCTTATATTGGATCGTTGCCCGGGCGGATGGCTATGATCCGGGCGTAGTGCAAAAGGACGCGGCCATAGGTCTTACCAACGTTGATCTCAAGTTAACTCCCGGCAATCCCAATGTGAAGCTGCAGTTCGAGATGACTCCTGAAGAAATCGAGAAGGCCAAGCAGGAACGGGCCAAGTCCGATCAACAAGCCAAGATGATCGGCGAGATCAAGTCGTTTTTTGACGCAGGGCGGGCTGCAGCGGAGGGAGGCAATTATGCCGGGGCCATCGAGCAATTCAAAAAGGCTCTGGAAAAGGCCCCGGAGCAGCCCACCGTTCTGGCCAATCTTGCGGATGCATATTTCAAGAACAACCAGAACCAGGAATCGGTGGATGCATACCAGAAGGCCATCGCTGCCAATCCGACCGATGCTGCGCTGTTGACCAACCTGGGCGTGGTTCTCGGCAAGATGGGTAAAACCGCCGAGTCAAAGGATGCCTTTCAAAAGGCTGCTAACCTGGATCCTGCGAATGCGGCCCAGAACTTCTATAACCTGGGTGCCACGCTGGTAAACAGCGGGCAGCCCAAAGAGGCAGCGGAGGCATTCCGGCAGGCCATCAAAGCCGACCCTAACTACGGAGAGGCCTACTATCAGCTGGGCCTGTGCCTGTCAGGCGATGCGGCCACCATGTCGGAGGCGATCCAGATGTTGCAGCAGTACATCAAGATCGGGAAGGATGCGAATAATGTTGAGGTAGCCAAACAACTGATCCAGGCGTTGAAAAAGTGAGACCAAGCCAGCTGCAGGATCGGGCGAACCTGTTCGCAGCGCCCCCGTCCTTTGGCTAGAGATCAAGCCCGACGAAAAGGGGGCATTCCGCCTTTCCCTTTCTTGCCTTCCAATGGCAGGATCGGAAATGAAGGAGCGGAATGTCCCTTTTTCACGTTTGGAGAGCTGGCTCGCTTCTGTCTTGTCTTTCCTTTCTTGTTCGGCAGCCGTCCGCGAGATGTCGCAGTCCGGATCGGCGGAGAAACGACTGACGCGGAGCGGGATTCGGAGAGTTTGGGTATTTTATTTCGAGAAGAGTTTTTCAGCCCGCCGGCAACCGACGTCGGCGAGACTCTGCAGGGCGGCCACGGCAGACTCCGCGACCGCCGCGCGCTTATCCATCGTCAACTCATAGATGCGATTCAGAGTCGCCTCCTCGATTTCGTTCGGCCTGTGCCAGTAGGCGACAGCCAGCTCTGACAAAGCCTGGGCGCAAAGCTCCGGATTGCGGTGCTGCGTCAAGGCCAGCAAAGCCTGGAGCGATCGGACGCCCCCTTGCTGGGCAATCGCTCCGAGCGATTCGACGATCCACTTCAGCATCCGCAGCTGCGCTGTGGGATCGCTGCTGTCAAGGATCGGGAGGAAGAAATCCACAGCCGCATCATCGCCGAGCGCCCCGATAGCCTCGATGACGGCGATCAGGAAGTCATGGGCTCCAAAACCCTTCATCTTCTGGGCTTCCAGGAATGCCTGCTTCAGTGGATCGAGGAACTCGTGATTCCCCATGGCACCCATGGCATAGGCGGCAAATTCGCCGCGCTTGGTATCCTTCTGAGAAAGCATGCGGATGAGAGGTTCGTGAAATCGCAGATCGCGCAGCACGCCGATGCGCGGAATGATCTCGAACAGATCCTCGATGTCCCCTGACTCCATGATCAGGAGGCAATCCTGGATGAGTTCTTCAGAGTAGCGGCAGCCCTTTCTGGGAGGCGTCTTATCCAATTCTACAACTTCCAAAATGACGCAAAGGCCAAACTACAAAAGACCCGCAAGCCACACCATTATAGGTACGTCTGGGTTCATTTCAACAAAGAAAATTTGCGTCAGGTGCCGGGCCTTCAAGATCCAGGTGTTCGGGTGAGGCCAAATCTGAGCATGATGGCGGGACGAAATCGGATCTTAAGGACCCGGGGAGGGTTTGCTTACATAACGGCTGCGGCACTCCTCTGAGCAAAAGAAGAGGTCTCCTTCTCTGCGTTGCAGCCGGATGGCAAGTCTCGGATCCATGTACATGCCGCAGACCGGGTCCTTTACGGTATCTGTGGGTGCCGTCCCGTCCGAATTTGGTCTTGCCGGTCTCGCCGGCCTACCGGTAAGAATACCGAGGAACCACCGCACAAGCCAGAGAACCCCAAGAAAGGCGAGAACGCGCAAAAGGAACAACAAGAGGGCAGCTCCTAGAAGTGAAGTCTGAGATCCGAAAATCTAGCCAATTCCAAGAGATCCGGGTGTTCCAGAGGCTCTTCGTGCTCGAGGGTCCAGGTGTGCCTGTGTGGGATAAGTACGGCATGCATTCCTGCAGCAAGGGCTGGATTGATGTCCGAACGCGGGCTATTGCCGATCATCCACGAACAGGAGCGCTCCCACCCATGGCGGTCGAGAAGCCGGGAGTAGGTATGAGCGTTCTTCTCCGGCAGAATCTCCACACTTTGAAAGTAGTGCCGAAGGTTGGAATCCCGGATCTTTCGCGACTGCTCCTCCTGATCACCCTTGGTGACCAGGAAAAGCGAGTGGCGGCTCGAAAGATACACGAGCGTTTCGGGGACGCCTTCGATAATCTCCAGAGGGTGATCGAGAATCGCCAGTGATAGTTTCTGAACCCTGTCAGGCAACCCCGGGTCCGAATGGGGAGGCAGAAACCGCCGGAACGTCTCGATCAGCGAGTTGGTGAAGTTTTTCGTGCCGTAACCGTTCAGAGGTATGCGCCGGCGTTCGGTTTGATCGAGTTCGGACCTGAACACCCGGGAATCAACGCCGGCACGCTCCAGCAGTATGAGTACTTCGTGGATTACCCGCTCATAATATATGTTGTTTTCCCAGAGCGTGTCATCCGCATCGATGAGCAGAATTTGGGGGTTGACCATGCTCACAGTGCCTCTCCCGCAGAAGAATGGAGGTTACATGAAAGGATCGTGATTGACAACTGTGCGGAACTCTGCGCCTGACGGCGGATCTCCTATGGGCTATCGATGACGAGGGTCACGGGGCCTGAATTGACCAGCTCCACTGCCATGACTGCCTGAAATTGCCCGCTCTGCGCGTCGGGCACCAACTGCCGGACCATCTCGAAGAAGGTATCATAGAGAGCTTGCGCCTCTGCCGGCGTAGCCGCCTCTGAATAGGACGGCCGCCGCCCCTTGCGGCAATCGCCGTAAAGCGTGAACTGGGAAACCAGAAGAAGCTGCCCGTGGACGTCGAGAAGGCTGAGGTTCAATCTGCCGTCCGGGTCGTCAAAAATGCGCAGCTCCACGATTTTCCTGGCCATCCATTGCAGATCCTTCTGCGCATCGTCGCGCGCGATGGCGACAAGAGCCAGGATGCCCTTGCCTATGCGGGCAATTTCCGTGCCTGCGACCCGGACACTGGCCCTTTCGACTCTCTGAATGACTGCGCGCATGCCCGACTCTCCTGGTTTCGTATGCGTTGACAGCGAGGGGGCAGTTGGGTATATTACCATTCCCGTTCATGCTAAGCACAATGATCAAGGTCTCATCCGAACGAGTTTTCTGCGGCTGTCAGATGTGTCCTGAGTGCCGCCTTTCGGCGTGTTCCTCCGCGCGGGAGGATGCGGAGGGGGCTTGCAGGTGAATCCCGATCTCCGCAACTTGATTGCCCTGCAGGACATCGACCAGAAAATCGTCAGCCTAAAGAAACAGATCTCCGAAATCCCCGAAAGAGCCCAGGCTTACCGGGAAGAATTCCAGCAGTTGTCGCAGGCTCACCAGGGCCGGGCCGCGCTCAACCAGGAGCACGCCAAACAGCGCCGGGCGCGCGAGAGTGACGTCGAGGTGATGCGGACGAAGCTTTCGCGGCTGAAAGAGCAGCTCATGACGGTGAAGACCAATAAGGAGTACACCGCCATGCTCCACGAAATCCAGACGGCGGAAGAACAGATCCGTCTCGCCGAAGATGGAATCCTCGACATCATGGAGCGGATGGAATCCGTGGATGCCAAGCTGGCTCAGGAGGGGACGGAACTCAAGACCAAACAGGCCGAACTTGAGGCGCAACTCCGCCGGGCCGAAGAAGCTGTTCCCATGCTCGAAGGGGAGGTGGCGAAGCTTTACGGAGAAAAGTCCGCTTTGGAAAGCCAGATCGGAGCCGAACTGCTTGCACGCTATCGACGTATCGCCGATGCACGCAAGGGAATTGCGTTGGCGGAAGCCAAAGGGGAGCTTTGCTCAGCCTGCCATGTTCGCATTCGCCCTCAGGTTTTTGCTGACCTGCTCCGGACCGAAGAGATCCACGTGTGCGACAGTTGCTCCCGTATTTTATTCATTCGCGAAGCCTTTTAGCTCTCTCTCCCGTTCGCAGCGCCTGGATTTCCGTTTCACAGGTTGAGTGAAACTTCTCCGCTTGTCGTACCTCTAAGATATAGGTATCGCATAGCTAAGGGGGAAAAAATGATTTTCAGCGCCAGGCTTTTGATGACAGCAGTTTCGTTGGCACTGGTGATTCCGGCGCCGAAAATGCAACCGGCGCGCCAGGTCCCCCAGACTACGATCCGCACCGAAGTTGCACTGGTGAACGTGGTATTTTCGGCCACGGGCCGCGATGGCAAAGTGGTTTCCGGACTCAAAGCGGATGATTTTCTGGTCTTCGAAGACAAAAAGCCGCAGACGATCGATTATTTCAACGACTGGACCAAGGGATCGGACATCCCTCTTACGATCGCACTTCTCATCGATACCAGCGGAAGTGTGAAAACCAAACTGGACTTCGAAAAGGAGACCGCCGCGGAATTCTTCAGGCACGTATTGCGCAGGAACAAGGATCTAGCCCTCATCATCCAGTTTGACTCGGACGTGAATCTGGTCCAGGATTTCACGGAAGATCCCGATCGACTGACTGCCGCTCTGGACACACTCCGGGCAGGCAACAGCACGGCGCTCTACGATGCTGTTTTTCTGGCCGTTGACGAGAAGCTCAAGCAGGAAACCGGGCGCAGGGTGATCGTCGTCATTACCGACGGCACGGATACCTCCAGCAAGGTCAAGGAGAAGGAGGCTATCGAGGTCGCGCAGAGAAGCGACGTGCTCATCTATGGGATCGGCGTCCGCGGAGACGATCTGGTCAGCTTCGACGTGCTCAGGAAATTCGCCGAGGATACGGGCGGCAGGTTCTTCTCACCCGGCTACAGGCTGGCCGAAATCAGGGCAGCCTTCCAGGCGATCGGCGAGGATCTGCAGGGGCAGTACAGCCTGGCCTACAGATCGACAAACACAGTGCGGGACGGAGCTTTCCGTCGCATCGATCTGCGCTGCAAGGTGCCGGGCGTGAGCATCCGCGCGCGCAAAGGCTATTACGCTCCCAAAGCAAAATAAAGGCGCCATACGTTCTGGATTTCAGCGCGACAAAACCTTCTCCGGTTTATAGGGACGGTAATAGAAAAGGTTTGCATCGCGATCCCTCGAGATATGAAAAACCGCGTCGCGACAGATGTCGCAATGGTCCAGATGCTCCAGGACATCCAGTTTTTCATCTACGTCTAGCTGCTTATCGAGGTAAAGAACCAGTTTTTCAAAGTTGCAGGTTTTCATTGGTCCCCCCGCAGTCGTCTTACTAAACTCATCGGAGAGCCTTCGAGAATCCTGAGAAAACTTTTTCGAACCAAACTGCGTCTAAGAGAGTATTACAAGTTGGGTGGCATAGAGCAAGGAAATCGGGGGTCTTTATGGGAGCGGCTGGATTGAGATTGGAAACGTCACGAGATTTGTTGTCGCAGGCTATCGTGGAGTCCTTGAAATCCTGGCCCGAATTGCAGCGCCGGATTTTCATCGAGATGCATTATGGCGGGCGGTCCGTGGCAGACATCTCGCGCATCTTTGGCCTGAGCCAAAGCGAAGTGATCCAGATTCTCCAGCATTGCGAGCACAAACTCTATCAGGCGCTGAAAGTGTTCCGTGACGGGACATCCGAGGAGATGTCCGAGGAGCCTCCCCATCCACTGACCCATGCCGCCGCCTGTAGCTGCTGCTGACGTGATCTGCTGAGTCAACGCATCGAAATATGGTCACCAACCGCGAGATACCGGATGCCGCGGGAGCATTGGTTCATGGTCCTGGTGCATCTGGCAGTCTTGTTTTCCAACCGCGCTAAAAGATTCAGATTTTTGCCCTCCGGTCGATATGTAACTCTGGACCGCAATTTTCGCCAGTTTTTGACGACAACAGGATCGAGCCATGCAACAGGGTTCAAACCAGGGCGCGGCAGACATTCTCGTCCCTGTGCGCAACCACTACCCTGCCACCAGGGAGCTGCTGGAGGGCATCTACCGCTACACGGATTATCCTTTTCATCTCTACATCATCGACAACGCTTCGACCGATGAAACCGTGGATATTCACAAGATCTACACGCGCGACATCACGATTGTCCGGAATCGCCAGAGTCGCGGCTGGGGAGGGGCGATCAATCAGGGGATCCAGATGGGGTCCAACCCCTACCTGGTTTTTATGAATCATGGGATTGAGCTTGCACACGGCTGGCTGGGGAACATGATCTCATTTCTGAACACGCATCCCCGCATCGCCGCAGTCGGGCCGCTTGTTTCCGACAGGCATGACTGGCAGTGTGTGGACCGAGTGCGTGAAAAGATTGTTCCTCAAATTCCCCAGTTCTTCACCGAGGACATTCACGAGCGCAACCGGATTCTGCAGTTCCACTTCCAACGCACCGGCATTCTGGTGGATGGAGTGCTGGGCTTCTTCTGCGCCGCGCTTACGCGACGAGCCATCCTGGAGGTGGGACTTCTCGTGGACACCCATGACGGCGGCGGCGATGCGGATTACTGCCGCAGGCTGAGGAAGGCGGGATACGTGCTGGGCCTGTCCCTGGACACCTATGTGATTCGGCACCAGGCAGCAGGCAGCAGGGCATAGATTAAGGCCGATCTTGCCACCTCCTACTGCCCACTAGCTTTTCTGGTACATGTAGCCATGTCCGCGAATGCTTATGAAGTAACGCGGATGGTCCGGTTCGGGCTCGAAGTATTTTCGCAACCGCACGATGAAGTTGTCGACCGTCCTGGTCTCAATATCACAGTGATAGCCCCAGACTTTCTCCAGAAGCTCGGCGCGCGATAGCACGCGATTGGGCTGCATCGTGAGCACCTCGAGCAGGCGGGCCTCCAGGGCAGTCAACTGCAGCTTGCCCCGGGGTCCGGTGGCCGTCAGCTGATCAAAGTTGACCATGTAGCCTGCGACGCTGATCACCCGCTCGGGTTCTGCGGCTTCACCGTACCAGCAACTCCTCTGGAGCATGCGGCGGATGCGCAGCAGAAGCTCGCGCAGGTGGAACGGCTTGACCAGGTAATCGTCGGCGCCGACCTCCAGCCCGTGGATGCGGTCGACCTCCGCAGTGCGGGCGGTGAGCATCAATATCGGCAGCTTCTCATCCTGCTGGCGCACCCGTCGGGCGACCTCAAAGCCGTCCATCTCTTCAATCATGATGTCGAGTATGATCAGATCGAAGCGATCACTGCGAAGCCACTGCAGCGCCTCCCGGCCGCTGGGTGTGGCGCGCACTCGATAGCCCTCCTGCTCCAGGTTGAAATGGAGCGGCCGAGCGAGGTTGATTTCATCCTCGACAAGCAGGATCAGCGGGCGAACGCTCTCATTCTCAGCCATGGCCGGACCTCACGAATTACTATCCGCCTGGGCGCGCAGGTTTTTGCGGGCGGCGAAGCTCCAGTATCGTCGCACCCGCGGCAGGCTCAAGCTGAAGGTGGAGCCGCGCCCGGGTCCGGGACTGGAGGCCCAGACCTTGCCCTTGTGATCCCTCACGATGTGGCGGACGATGTACAGACCGAGCCCCGTGCCGGAGACCCGGCTCCCTTCGCCCCGCCAGAACATTTTGAAGATGTTCTTGAGTTCCTTCCGCGCGATCCCGACGCCGCTGTCAATGACGTCCAGGCGGCACCTGCGCAGATCGCGGTGCAGCCGGAGCCGGATGGTGGTTCCGCGAGGGGAGTAACGGGCGGCATTTTCGATCAGATTGGCCAAGACCATGTGCATGGCCACGCGGTCGATGGCGACCCGGGCATCACCCCCTTTTTCGAGCACGACCTGGTGGCCGTCCTTCTCAAACAGGTGGCGGTCTTCTTCCAGCACCTCCTCGACAAAATGGCGCATGCTGAGGGGCTTCAGACTGTAACTGCCGCGTTTTTTTTCGATGCGCGCGGCGCGCAGGATCCGGTCGATGAGAGTCGTGAGGCGCTCGGCGTCGTCGAGCATCATCGACAGGAACTCCTGCCTCTGCCCTGCTGAGAGCTCGCGCATGGCCATGGTCTCCAGGGCCAGCTGGATCGACGCAACGGGCGATTTCAGTTCATGGGTAACGTTCGACACGAACGTCCGCTGCATCTGATTCAAGCGGTGCTGCTTATTCCAGTATATGAAGATCAATGTGGCTCCGGCCAGGATCAGCGTCAGAAGGACAGCGCCCTGCAAGAGCGGGAGCCAGGGCAGCTCCCGTACCTCCGTGCCGGATGTGAGCTGCCCTGCCATCTGGCGCAGCTGGGCGTGATTCTCGATGTACCAGCGGATCCAGACCACCATGAGCAGGACCCATAGGACCTGCATCAACAGAAATATCGTGACCGGATGATAGAGCCAGCGAGCTTTGCTGCGCATGCGGCAATTCTACACCGAATGACGAATGACCTTAAATGACGAATGACGGACGGACAGGCTCGTCAGGGAGTGTGATGGAGGATCTCGAGAATTTCGTTGCCGAATTCCTGGACGCGCCAGCGGCGCATACCCGTAACCCCTTCCAACTCAGTCGGATTTGCGGGGGGAAAGGACGCCAGAATCTCGAGAAGGGTACCGGGAAAGATCACGCCGACGTGCAGCCTCAATGCTTCCGCTTTCGCCCGGCGCCAGCGCCGGAGTTCTTCCAGGCGGATTTTGGCTTCCCGGGACGGCGTCTTGCCCGCGCTGCGCGCCGGCAATGTGAGGGATGAAGGATCCTCGGCTCGTGCCCTCTCGATGGCGCGAAAAATCTCTCCTCCGAACCTGCGCGCCACGCGGAATGAGACGCCGGGCCGATTGAACATCTCGCGGGGAGAGCGCGGCGGACGGTGGGCAAGCTCCATCAGAACTGAGTTGTTCATGACCTTGAACGGCGGGACATCCAGCTCCCGTGCATAGCGGTCGCGCAGCAGATAGAGAGCCCGCAAAACCGCGAGCTGCTGCAATGGGAGTTCGCGACTTCCTTTGATCCGGCGAAATCCCTCCCGATCGAACTCCCTCTCCTGGGTCTCCATCTCAGCCAGATATTCGAACTCCTCCCGAGCCCACGACAGCCGCCCCTTGTCGCGCAACTGCTGCTCGAGCAGGTCGCGGAGCTGCAGCAGATGATGCGTATCCATGGCGGCGTACTCCAGTTGCTCGACAGCGAGCGGCCGGCGCGACCAGTCGTCCCGCTGGCGGCGTTTGGAGTGCGCGATGCCCGAGAGTCTCTCCAGAAGCGCATCCAGGCCCAGCTGCTCGTAGCCCAGGAGCTGCGCGGCAATGTGAGTGTCGAAAAGGTTCCTGAAGGAGAAGCTGTAATCCCGGCGCAGGCAGAAAAGGTCGTAGTTGGCCGCATGGAACACTTTCTCCACTGCTTGATCTGCCATGATCGGGCCGAGCGCTTTCAAGTCCCTGATCGCCAGGGGGTCCAGCACGAACGTCTCGCTGTCGGACGAGATCTGGATCAGGCACACCTTCTCGAAGTAGTGATAAAGGCTATCGGCCTCAATGTCGATGGCCACGCGGCGGGCGGGCACAAGAAGCCCGACCATGTGGAGGAACGCATCGGCGGTAGCCACCCAGGTGAATGGTGTCGGATGTGCAGCAGCAGTGCTTTCTGTCTCTCGAGGATCCATATTCAGCCAAGGGCTTCGCCATGGAGCAGAACGTGCGCAGCGGAGGCTGCCCTGGCGGCCCCCCACTCGTGCATTCCGCGTCAATATACCGTTCCCGGGGCCGCTCGGGCAACTATAGTTCGCAACAAGCTGAAATGCGGGTATACTGGCGGCGTGCATTCTATCCTCGGCGAGGCTCTAGATGGGGCGGCTCCCCCTCTCATGGTTTCCGTCCCTGCTTCGGATTTCATCAGTTTCGCTCTCTGCGGTCTCCAGAATCTCTGCGGTGATGTTTTTCGGCGAAGAGGAATCTTATGAAGATCGCCCTGATTCAGCAGCACGCCACGGAGGATCGCGAGGCGAACGTCAGACGAGGCGTGATGGCCCTGGAGGAAGCCGCGGCCCAGGGGGCACAGTTATGGGTCTTTCCCGAACTGGCGTTCCTTCGATTTTTCCCGCAGCGCTGGCGCAGAGAGCAGCCTCCTCCCTGGGCTGAGACTATTCCCGGCCCGACCACCCAGTTGTTTGCCGGCCTCGCGCGGAAACTCGGTGTCGTGGTTGTCCTCAACCTGTACGAACGCGACGGGGAGCGGGCCTTCGACTCATCGCCTGTGCTCGATGCCGACGGGAGGCTGGCCGGCGTGACGCGCATGGTGCACATCATCGATGGCCCCTGTTTCCGTGAGACGGATTTCTACCATCCGGGCGATCATGGGGCACGGGTCTTCCCGACCGCTGCGGGTCACCTGGGAGTCGCGATCTGCTATGACCGGCACTTTCCGGAGTATACGCGCGCCCTGGGTGTCAAGGGAGCCGAGATTGTAGTGGTGCCGCAAGCGGGCTCCGTCGGAGAGTGGCCGGCGGGCGTTTTTGAAGCAGAGCTTCAGGTGGCGAGCTTTCAGAACGGTTACTTCGCGGCCCTCGCGAACCGCGTCGGCCCGGAAGAGTGCCTCACGTTTGCGGGAGAATCTTTTGTCACTGATCCAATGGGCAGAGTCATTGCTCACGCGCCCGCGCAGCAGGACCATATCCTATATGCGGAACTGGATTTCTCGCTGCTCCGGGAGTGCGCGGCACACCTGCATTTCATGCGGGATCGCCGGCCCGACATCTATCCGCTCTAAGCGAGAGCGATGAGTGGTGAGTCATGAGTGACGAGCAAAGTGCCGTGTGAGGCGGAAGCCCACTGCCTGCTGCTCATCACTCATGACTCACCACTCGATTTTGCAGGCTCAATTCCGCGGCGCAGGTTTTGCAGGGATGGACGCGCTTCAAGTCGATCTCCTCGACGTAGGTCGAGGCCCGCATCACGCATTCGAACTGGCGGCAATGATATAGGCCGAAGGTGTGCCCGAGCTCGTGCACCAGCTCCTTTTCCAGCCGCTGCAGCATGAGCGCATCGTCCCGCTCCAGGCCGTAGAACTGGTTCGACAGCCGGTGGGTTGAGACAATGGCGGCGGGCCCCCCAAGCTGTGCCTCCCCAAAGACAAATGTGAGAATCGGGATGAAAAGATCGACGTCCACGATCCCGATGCGCTTTTTCCCCGGATTGTGGGCTCCGTCTAGGATCTGGGCGAGCAACAGCGTGGAGTTGGTTTGCCGCCGCGAAGTGTCGTAGGCTGTCCGGAGGTCCAGCGCCGCTCGCTCCGAGCTCACCGGGACCGCAAAAACCTCCTCCAGCCGACGCGAGATAGCAATCAAACCGCCGGGCTTCAGGGAGGAGCCGTTGAGGATGTGGATCTCGTGAGACACCTACGGTTTCCTCAAGCCGTACTTGTGAATCTTGTTGTATAGCGTCACCCGGTCGATTTCAAGGATTTCGGCCGACCGCGAGATATTCCAGTTGTTCTGTTCGAGCACGTGGGCGATGTGCGTTTTTTCGATCGCTGCGAGGGATCCGTTGTGCGGCATGTTGTTTTTATCAGACAGGCGGAAGGGCAGATCCTCGGGGAGAATCGCGGGCGGCTTCCCGACCACCATGGCTCGTTCGATCGCGTTTTCGAGCTCGCGCACGTTCCCCGGCCAGTTGTAACGCACCAGCACATCCATCGCTTCGGGAGAGACGGATGCAATCGGCTTGGCCATGGCGTGCGCATATTTCTGCGCAAAATAGTTCACAAGCAGGGGAATGTCCGATTTGCGCTCCCTCAGGGGGGGCACGAAGATGCTGAAGACATTCAAGCGGTAATAGAGGTCTTCCCGGAAGGTGTTCTCCTGGACTGCTTTCTCGAGATCCTTGTTGGTGGCGCAGATGATCCGGAAATCGACTTTGATGATTTCATTGCCGCCGACGCGCGCGAACTGTTTGGTCTCCAGCACTCTCAACAGATCCATCTGGGTTTTCATGCCCACGTTGCCGATCTCGTCGAGAAACAGGGTTCCCTGGTCGGCGAGCTCGATTTTGCCCTTGCGCCGGTATTGCGCGCCGGTGAAGGCTCCCCGCTCGTGACCGAAGAGTTCGCTTTCGAGCACCCCTTCTGGCATGGCGCCGCAATTGATGGTTACGATCGGAAAATAACGACGCTCGCCGTTGCTGTGAATGGCGCGTGCGATCAATTCCTTGCCGGTGCCGCTCTCACCCCGGATCATGACCGTTGTGTCCGTCTTGGCAACGGTCTCGATCATCTCGAACACCTGTTGCATCGCCGGCGATTCGCCGATGATCTCGTCGAGCTTGGGAAACTCCGCGATCTGCTCCTTGAGTTTGATGTTTTCCTGCACGAGCGCCCGCTGCTTGATCGCGTTGCGGATCAGGTGAGACAGATAATCGGGATCAACCGGCTTGGTCACGTAATCGAAGGCTCCGGCCTTGAGAGCCTGGACTGCGGTGTCGACCGAGGCATGTGCTGTGATGAAGATGATCGAGGCCAGCGGATCGATCTCTTTGATCCGCCCCTGGAGTTCCATGCCGTCCATGCCCGGCATCTTGATGTCGAGCAGGATGATGTCCCAGCGCTGGGCCTGCAGCTGGCGGATTGCCGCCGTAGCGTCTTCGGCGGCACCGACGGTGAACCCGTCCTCGAGAAACCACTTGGTGAGTGATTCCCGCACGATTTTTTCATCATCGACAATGAGTATGGATGTCCGATTGCTCATAAAACCCCTGCACCCGGCGATGAGTTAGGTGACTGCTCCTTTGGCCTCGACTCTGGGATGATGCTTCTCCGCTGGGGGAAACGTCAGCGTGAACGTCGTTCCCTTGCCCGGTTCGGACCGGACCGAGACCGTTCCGTCGTGGCGCTCAAGGATCCCGTAGACGACCGACAAGCCCAAGCCCACCCCTTTTCCTTCTTTCTTGGTGGTGAAGAATGGCTCAAACAGATGCGGCAGATCTTCGGCGGCGATGCCGGCCCCCGTGTCCGCAATGTCCATGCGGATGCCGCCCGAAGCATCCCGCATGGCCGTGAGCTTGAGATCGCCCCCTTGCGGCATGGCCTCCACTGCGTTGACGAAGAGTGCGATCAGAGCCTGCTGAATCTGGTTTTCGTCACACATCAGCGTCGCCTCAGGAGTGGCGATCTCGGCCTGAAAGTTTACATTGGAGATCTTGAAATGATGCTGCATCAGCCGCACCGCTTTGTCGACGAGATCCGCTACCGGAACCAGGCCGAACTCGCCGACCTGACGCTTGGAGAACAGAAGCAGATTTTTCACGATGTTCCCGCACCTCTGGACCTCGCTTGTGATCAGTTCCAGGTCCTCCAAGGTCGACTGCGTGGCCGGCGTCGACTCGATCTTCCTGAGCCTTTTCGAAATCAGCTTTGAATAATTCAGGATCCCCTCGAGCGGGTTGTTCAACTCGTGCGCCACCGTCGCCGACAGCTTCCCGAGCGAAGCCATTTTTTCGATCTGAAGGATCTGTTCGTGAATGTGTTTCAGTTCGGCGGTCTTTTCTTCGACGCGCTTCTCCAGGGTCTGCGACCAGAGCTTGTTCTCCTGCTCGGCTTTCTGCAGGCTTTGAGTCATCTCATTGAACGCCCGCGCCAGCTCACCGATTTCATCCCTCGAGGAGAGCGGAATCCGGAAGTCCAGATGGCCCGCGGAGATCTGATTTGTGCCTTCCCGCAGCCTGCGGACCGGCCGGTGCACGGTGACGGACAGAAAAATGCCCGAGCTGAGCATCACCACTACTGTGCCGGTGATGGCGTACAGGATCAGCTTTCGTCGCGCCTCCGCGATGTTGTCAGCGACCTTGTCGAGTGACAGGCGCACGTCAAGCACTCCCAGCACCGTCTGATCCGGGGTGTGGCACCCGTAGCAGGCCTGTTCGTTGCGGATGGGATTGATGAGGCCGACCAGGTGATTCCCTTTGGGCCCGATGTAAGGCCCCCGGAAGTTCAATCCCGCCGGGACCGATTGCAGGGGTTGGGCCAGGGGCTTGGTGCTGTCATGGCAGACATTGCACGCCTCGGCGCTTTGCTCCACATAGCTGCCTTCCAGGGCTCTGTCGGTCGAAACCATGATCTGGCCACGCTTGTTGTAAATCCGGATCTCAACCCCTTCGCGGCCGATGCTGTAAATGGTTTCCTTAACATCTTGGGGGCGGTCTTTCAGCATGCTGTAATGAGTGGCGTTCTTGATGATGTCGCTCAGGCTGTTGGCGTTGTCGCGTACCTGATCCATCATCTGCTGGTTATGGAAGCTCACGGCGAAGTTGGTATAGAGGCCAAAGAGAGCAATCAGCAAGAGGCAGGAACCGACCAACACGCGGAAGGTTAACGTATGAAAATATCGCATAGGTAAACGAATCCTATCACGAATGCATTTGGAATTTGAAGCACTGCGCGGAAAAAGTGCAGAAAAAAATATCAGAACAAGCAGTCGATAGTTGCAGAGAAAATCATCACTATTTTCCTGCGACCTTGCGCCCTCGGTAACATAAGCTGGGTGAGCAGGCTAGCGCCGAGACCAGCCGAAGGACTGGCGCACCAGGGCGAAGTAGCGGGTCGGGCCGAGCATGTCGGCAAAGCTCTGTAGTTTCTCGCCACCGTCGGCAAGCGTGAGGCCTACGGACGGGCGCTTGCCGCGCAGCGCACCCGCCAGCGAGGCCAGGAAACGGTTGTGATCGGCTGTGTATCTTGGCCGTGCTTCTTCGACGGTCATCAGGTCCACGGTCGCGGCCTCGGTATTGTCGGCCTCCAGCTCGCAGAGCCAGCCGTCCTCGAACGGTTGCAGGCAGAGCAGGTGGGGTTTTGCCGTCACCTCGTGATTCACCGCGCGGATGATGCCGTCCAGCGGAGCTTCGAGCGGAACTGTCCCCCCGTCCATGACCACCCAGACGCAGGTCTGTCCTTTACGCACGTGCTGTCCCAGCGACGGGAAAACGACCCCTTTGACTCCCAGGAGCGCCTGGGCGAGGCCCTCCTCGATGCCGAGGCGGACCAGGCGAGGACCGGTCTTGCGGGCCCACCAATGGTTACGGCTGTAATGAAATCCCTCCGGCGGGATTTCCTGTGAGCCCGCGGGAGCGGTTTGGCTGCTTTCTTCCGCACTGGCGGTGGTCGGCGCGTGGAATCGTCTGCGCATCGCCTGGTTCAGCGGGCAGTTATCGCAGTCGAACATCCGGTCACAGAGCTGATAGGAGACGACTCCAGCCGCCATCCAGAGGCAACGCTGCTCATCCGGAGGGATGAGGTGACACCTTTTAGAAGAGTTCATGAATCCACCTGTCTGGTAAATGGAACCTGTTCCAGTTCGCACTCCGCCGACGTGCAGGGCAGAGGGCGGGAACTGTCGACCCCTCAGGGCTTCTCAGATATGAGTGCAAGATCCTCAACCCAGGCTTCCGGCAATGACGCTGCCGCGGCATGTTCCTCCTGCTCATAGACCGGCAGATACTTCGCCGCCAAAGAGAAGGCCACGAAACCGAAAGTCACAATAGCAAGCGTGATGGAAGTTTCCATCCAGGACGGGAAATAGGACATGCCGGCCGATGCCTGCATGCCGGTAAGGGCGATATTCAGGCGGTCGGTGATGAATCCGATAATGATCATCACGGCGCACACAAACAATCCATTCTTGCTCTTCCTGATTCTAGCTTGCGACAGCAGGATGATGGGAGCGATCACGCCGACCAGCATCTCGAACCAGTAGAGATAGGTCTCCATTCTCGGCACAAAGAGGAGGGTGGAGATGTCGCGATAATAGCCGTCCATGACCCTCATGACGAGACAGACCCCAAGGAGGACGACCGCGATTCTACCGATCTCGTCCAGGATTTTCAGCTCGAGTCCTCGATGGAAGACGCGCGCGCTCAGGGTCGACTCGAAAATCACCATCGCACACCCGGCGGCCAGAGCCGAGACAAAGAAGAAAATCGGCAGGTACGGGGTGTACCAGAGTCCATACAGCTTGTCCGGCACGATCAGGAAGAGGGAGCCGAGCGAAGACTGGTGCAGGGTAGAAAGCAGGACGCCCAGGATCACTATCGGGATCGATACCCGCCTCAGGATGCGCAGTGTCTTCGACATCTTGAACTTCTCGAGCACTACCGGGGCGAACTCCAGGGCCAGGACGGTCGTGTACAGCATCACGCACCAGGCCACTTCGAACATGACCGAATGGGGGTTCCACATGATGATGGCATGCCAGATCATCATGGGTCGGCCGAGGTCGAACATCAAGCCGACAATGACCAGAAGGTAGCCCAGGAACGCGGTCAGGATCGTGGGCCTCAAGATCGGCTCAAACCGCTTCACATTGAAAATGTGCACGAGCGCGGCGATAGTGAAGCCTCCCGCGGCCAGGCCGACGCCGCACATGACGTCGAACCCAATCCAGAGACCCCAGGGATACATGTCGTTCAGATTCGTCGACCTGCCGAGGCCCGAAGTAAACCGCACAAAGGTGGCGTACGCGCCGGCAGCCAGGATAATCCCCGCCAGGCATTTCCAGAAAGTGAGTTTGCCAATGTAGTTTTTCATGATTCGTTCCTGTGCCATCGATTATGAATTGAATTTCCGCGGCCCTGCGTTGCGCGCGCGCCCGTTTTTCGTTCCTTCGGCCCGCCTTACTTCCTCCCTGCGGTTGGTGATCCAGTAGACGCCGGCCAGGAATGCGCCCCCGACAGTCACGACGGTCGGGATCTTCGACAACGCATTCATGGTCAGCTCCGGCAAGGCTTCCCTGCGCAGTTGGGTCTTGAAGCCGAGCTTTTCGAAAGGAACACTCGTGATGTAGAGAATCGAAGTGCCTCCGACCTCGCTCTGCCCATAGATACGGTTCACGTACTTGCCGGGCTCAGCCTGGATGCGGCCGAACGCTTCCCGGAGCATTTCATCCCGGCTCCCGAACTTGGTCGCGCCGGTGGGGCAGGCCTCGGCGCAGGCGGGCTGCCGGCCGTTCTTGATCCGGTCGTAGCAGAAGCGGCACTTCTGTACACGCGGGTTGTTGCTGCTCCATTCATAGCGCGGAACCTGGAACGGGCAGGCCTGCATGCAGTACCGGCAACCGATGCACTTGGTCTCGTCGTAAATTACCGGGCCTTCTTCGGTCTTGGTAAATGCGCCCACTGGACAAACAGACGCGCAAGTGGGCGCCACGCAGTGCTGGCACATGCGGCGCACGCTGACGCCATTGTGGTCTTCCAGGGCCGTGTAGGCTGTGGGCGAGAGTCCGGTCTCGGCGCCACCGGCCAGGTTGTTCTCCTTCTTGCAGGCATCCTGGCAGCTGTTGCAGCCGGCGCACATGGTTATGTCGATGAGCATTGCTTTTCGCGTGGTCATGATCTAATCCTCTTCCTTCTGAACATGCTGTTGTGGATTCACTCAGCCTGCAGGAACTGCTGCTCAAACCGCTTCCAGACATCGGGACCCAGGTGCAACAACGCACCAGGAGCCGGCGCACCCCCGTCCTGCAAGGCCGGCGCCGGCACGCCGTTCGCGATCGCGCCTGCGAAGAAATCACGCAAGCGGCGCAATTCCTCGGACATCCAGGACCGGCTCTCGTTGCCGAGCAGAAGTCCGCGGAGCTCCTCAGGCCGGCTCGGCTGCATCGTGTAGGCCCACCCCTCGCCGAACAGATCCGCATGCTTTAGGCCGGGCGTCTCTTCCAGTTTTTCATTCACCGCGACGACATCTCCGCTGATCGGGGCGCGCACGGTCAGCGCCTGCCCGTTTTCTGCAAGCACCAGCAGCGGCTCCCCTTTCTGCACGTGATCTCCCTGGTTCTTTACCAGCGTGACCTCAGCCCTCTCCAGGAGGTTGGCCACGAAGTCGTCGATCCCCAATCGCACCTTGCCCGAAGGGAAAAGGCTGAGCCAGGTATGGGATTTGGCGAAGAAGATCCCCTCCGGCGTGCGCAGCGAGAAAGTTTGCGACTGGAGAGACCGGACGGGCGCGGCCGCCAAGGCCTGCTTCGTCGCCTTGCGCGCTTGAACGATCCAGTCGACGATTAGAAATGCGATGATGGTTCCGACTACAAATAATGGTGTCATGATTTCACTCCGTCACCGGTTTGGGATTGGATGATTTGGATGAAGGGTGAAGAGGAAACAACATCTTCACCAGCTCTTCCCAGTCTTCGTCATTGAGCAGCTCGCCCATGTTTTCAGACCATTGGCCGCCGTCCTGCAACACGATCCCGAGCCTTGGGGCGAACCAGCTCGACAACCGCTCCTGGATGCTCTCCCTCCATCTCTGAACCGCCGGGCCTTTCAACAGGTTCATCAAATCTATATCGAGCCTGGCAGGAGACACCCTGGCAATCCAGCCTTGGTCGTAAGGAGAATCGTTCACGAGTGACGGCTGCGACGACAGTCGGGTGTTGACATCCATGAGAATTCCGGAAAGCGGCGACATCAGGGTGAGCGATCTTCTTCCGCGCCTCAGCGTTACCAGCGGCTCTCCCTGCAGTACCAGGGTGCCGGGCTTCCTCACCTCGACCGCCTCGAGCCTGCCGACGAAGCGCGCCGCAAAATCATCCACTCCCACGCTCGCCAGACGGGGCTTGTGGACCAGCACCCAGCCATGTCCGGGATGCAGGTAACGCTCGATGCTCCCCTCAGGCAACCCTACCTTCGCCGGCTCCAATGCGAGGCCAGGCTCCCGTCGCTCCCGGCGCCGTTGTCGCCAGATTTCGATCAGAAGCATGATCCCGAGTGCCAAGAGTGCCAGGATGGCTACCATGATGCTTCTCCGTTCTCCTCCATGAACTGCCACCCTCCCTATAAGAAAGATCCGTGCCACAAAGCATCAGATGGCGAGATAAAACGTGAAAGTATTTAAATACAATCGCTTATGGTTATGACCTGATGAGATCCCGGAAATATTCAGAAAGATAGAGTGTTGATAAAATCAACGAATCTTGGCGATATTGCGGATGATTTACTGTAAGTGATTGAAACCTTGGCCTTTGTTACTGTGTATAAATATTCATCATAAACTGCTTAAAAAATCTACGTTAATTGTCGACACCTCCTTTCCCAGCTGTGTGCACGAGCTCTGATATTTCTGGATAAGAACATCTGCTACTCTTGGCGTCAGGCTTTTGCTTCTTGGCAGCATCTTGGAAACAGTCGCTAGATCTGGATGACGAGCCGGTCCTCCGCCAGCGGCATTTCAATTTCTTCCCGTCGCGCGAGCACCTCGCGGCCGAGGTGGGTCAGGATGATCCTGCGGGCTCCGAAGCGGTCGCGGTTTTCGGCGAGCCTGGGGTAGTCCAGGTGAAACCAGACGCGGGTTTCGAAGAAGGAGCATTCGCAGATCAGGAGGTCCGCTCCCTGAGAGTGCGCCACGAGTTGTTCTGTCCAGCCGGTGTCGCCGGAATAGACCAGGTGACGGCCGTCGAGCCAGAGCGCGAAACCCAACGAGATTTCGTGTTCCTGATGCGGGACCTGGAAAGGTTCCATTACCGCCGTGCCGATCCGGAGCGGGTGATCGGGCAAAGCCTCCGTGAACTCGAGCGGGAAAGGAAGAGACTGGGCGGCCGGGCCGGGGTAGATGGCGCGAAAGAGAGACATGACGCGATCCTCTGTCCCGGGTGGGCCGACGATGCGAAGCGGTCGCCGGCGTGCCTCGAGCCAGGAGTATTCGAGAAAAAGGAAGGGGAGGCCGGCAAAATGGTCGCCGTGCAGATGGCTAAGCAGAATGCTGTCGATGTCACCTGCAGAAATGCCGTCGCGCTTCAAAGATGCCAGCGCGGTTGCCCCGCAATCAAGCAGAAGTGCAGCGTCGGCTCCACGAACAAAATAAGCCGCATGGTGTCGACCCTGGGCGTTGAAGGCATCCCCCGACCCCAGGAATGACACGGACAATTGGCCCATGCGCAGAGTATAACATTCAAACTACGGCACCCGTTCCGCGAAATCAATGGCCGCTGCTCCGCTGTTTTCCGCAAGCGCATCTGCTACAATTCCGTCGCGATGAACCAAGGGGGAAGGCTCAGGAAACGGCTGCTGCGATGCGCCGGGCAGGCGATCGCGGATTATAAGATGATTGCCGCCGGCGACCGGGTGATGGTCTGCCTGAGCGGTGGTAAGGACAGCTTTACTCTTCTTGGCCTGCTGCGTGATCTGCAGGGACGGGCGCCGGTGCGGTTTGACCTGCTGGCGGTCAGCCTGGATCAGATGCAGCCGGGCTTTCCGGTGCAGGTCCTGGAGGAGTACCTTGCGGCCGAAGGGATTCCGTTCCGGATTGTACAGCGGGACACCTACTCGATTGTTTCCGACAGGATCCCGCGGGGAAAGACGACCTGCTCCCTCTGCGCGCGGTTGCGGCGTGGAGTTCTTTACAATATCGCGGTGGCGGAGGAGTGCACAAAGATTGCTCTGGGCCATCATGCCGACGACATTATTCAAACACTTCTGCTCAACCTGTTTTTCAACGGCTCGCTCAAGGCGATGCCTCCTATCCTCAGGAGCGAGGATGGGCGCAACACGGTGATCCGCCCGCTGGCTTACTGCCAGGAGAAGGACATCGCGGAATTCGCGGCCCTGCAGAAATACCCCGTCATTGCCTGCAATCTGTGTGGTTCGCAGGAAAATCTGAAACGTAAACGCGTTCAGAGGTTGATTGCGGAACTGGAGAACGAAATCCCCGGGATCCGCGACTCCATGCTGTCCGCTCTTGGGAAGGTCATTCCTTCCCATCTCATGGACCGCGGCCTGTTCGATTTCCGGTCACGGTGCCGGCCAGCCCGCCCGCGGGCATGACCTGTCCCGGACCACAAGACGCAGGAAGACTCCTTTCGCGCTATTAGTGTATTTGGTGGTCTCATTTGGGGAGGTAGCGTGCGAACTCAGGGGGGGCCTTGGTCTCGTGCCGGATCGGGATGCCGAGGGCAGGGTGCCTGAATCCGAGAAGGAATGCATGCAGTCCCAGCCGTCCCATCGGATTCGACGTGCTGCCGTATGCGCGGTCCCCGACGATGGGATGCCCCATCTCGGCCAGATGGACGCGAATCTGGTTTTTCCTGCCCGTCTCCAGCGTCACTTCAAGGGTGGTCAGTCGTGGGAAGCGCCGCAGAACGCGATAGTGAGTCACCGCCTCCTTGCCCGCGGACTCGTCCTCGGTCGAATGCATGCGCCTCGCCCGGTTTTCGGCAAGATGGCTTCGGATGGTGCCGTGGTTCTGGCTCACGTGTCCTTCGACGACGGCCCAATACTTGCGCTGGATGTTGTGGCTGCTGAACAGGGATTGCAGTTTGGTCTGGACCGGCTCCGATTTCGCGAACACCAGCACTCCGCTGGCGAACTTGTCGAGGCGATGCACGATGAATAGCTTCTGCCTCGCGTCGCGCTCCTTGACGTATTGGCGCAGATAGGCGTAAGCGGTTTTTTCCTGCTCGTGCGGTGTTGCCACCGTCAACAATCCCGGCGGCTTTTCTACAAGGAGGATGTCCTTGTCCTCGTAGACGATCTTGAGCCCGTGCACAGGGGGAGGGGAACTCCCCTGCGCCACGATCTCGATCCTGTCTCCAGGGGCGACGCGCCGGGCGGCGATCTTGCTGGTTTCGCCATTGAGCCGGACACGTCCGTGCTGCAGCAATTGACGCAGGGTTCGATTGGACGCACCGGGAACCAGGACCCGAACCGCCTCGAGAAGCGAACGCTCAGTCGGAAGTACGAGTTTCACCTAGCTCCGATTGCATACGAGCATTTTGGTGGAATCCGCAAAACGCACGGTGATCTTATTCGGCGGTGTGAAAGACTGGACGCATCCCAATCCGAAGGTGTGATGCTCGATCCAGTCGCCCTCGCCAAAACTTCCCGCCATGCTATAGGCCTTGTGAGGCTTTCCTGAGGCCTCCTGCATGATTTCGGTCCAAGTCTGCCGAGTCCGCTTGGTTGGTGATTTGGTCTTCTGGGTTTTCCCGCTCTTTTTGACGGCGGTCTCGATCTTGGCTTGGGGCTTTTCTGCCCGATAGTTGTGCTCGCCCGCGCAGGTATTGCACTTGACCCGGCGCGGCTTTGCGCCCTGCATGGTTACCACTGTGTGGGCCAGCACCAGCTTGCACTTGGTGCAGTAAGCCTCAACATCCGAACCGGCGGCGATTTTTTTCATGACATGCCCTCAGAGTTTCAGCCAGGAATCAACCTCAAATAATACCACACCGGGGACCGAAACCCTAGGGATTTAGGGTATTTCAGGCTGAGGCTGCATGACGGCTGAAGATCAAAAGCTGCGCTTCGTTTATGGGAGTCCCGCTGCAGAGCGATTGACGAAAGAAGTGCAGTGATGACCTCGATCCACTCCCGTCACTGCAGCTTCTGGGACAGGGAGGCCATGAAGTGGCGGATTTCATCGAGGTTTTCGCGGATGGCGCCCATTTCTCCCGGGGTCTGAGGATTTGCTCCCGCGGGAAGCCGGTCTGTGGGCCTATCGAGCTTTTCGTGCAAGGCCTGCAGTTGTGACTGTGCCTTTCGGAATTCCTCACGCAAGGCGGCGAGATTCCGGTCGAGGTCCGCGATGTTTTGCGGTCCTCCGTTGGTAGCGCCCGATACCTGCTCGAGGGTATGGGTCAATCGTTGATATTCCTGGTCCAGGCGCCGGATCTGGGAGGAGAACGATTCCAGCTTGTCGGGGATTTCTGACTGGGTCTGGAGGCTTTCGTTCACTTTGGCCGCAAGTGTGCTCAATTCGGCCTGCATCTGCTGCCGTTGTTCCGAACCGAGCCGGCCGGAGGCGGCGACTTCTTCGCGCAGCGAAATTACCTCTGTCAAAGGGGCGGCTTCAAACGCGGGCCTCGGCTGTGGCCCCTTCGTTTCCAGCAACTCCATGCGTTCGTATGCTTTGCGAACCTCAGCCTTCAGAGCGAATACCTCCTTCTCGAGTTCCACGACCTTACCGGAGTTTCCGTTGGTGGACTCTTTCCTGAAGCGCTCCGTGGCCTGTTGCAGCGATTCCAGCATGTCGCGCAGCACGAGGTGATTTTTCTTGAGCTCTCCGATTTCGGTATATCGGACGGTAACGTTTTGCAGAGCGGCTTTCAGCTCCTCAATTCCTTTGAGGGCCGTGTCCAACTGTGCGTCATTCCCCGCAGCCGCCCCTTTTGCCTGAGCCAGTAGATCGATGCGACTCTCGATTTCGAGCAGCCGTTGCTCAAGCTCGGGACGGAGCTCGAGTAGGCGCGCTTCCGGGTCCACGGCCGGCGTTTGCATACAGGACTGAAGCCGGTTTTCGACGGTTTCGAGGTGCCGGCGCACCGACTCAACGTCGATTGCGTGCACTTCCATCTTGAGCTCGGCGAATTCCTGCGCGCTGGGTGCGGGTGGGAGGTCGGCAAGCCTGGAGAGGCGCTGTTCCAGGTCTTCCTGTCGAGCCATGATCCGGGCCACGCTTTCCTGGACCGACTCATTCAAGGCGCGGATCTCGCCCTGAATTCGGCGGCGTTCAGCTTTTTCGAACTCCAGCTCTTTGAATCGTTGCTGCACGACTTGCAGATCCTGCCGGACCTCAACGAGTGCGGGCTCCTCATGATCGTGGTGCTCTTCGGAGAACGCGTTTTGGGGGTGTTGCGGTTCCTGAGTTTCGAGCGGAGCGGCAGACTCCAGGGCGCGGAGAGCCAAAAACTTGGCAAACACCACGCCGCACTTTCGGCAGTCCGTCCGCTCTTCCTGGACGAATCCGCACTTTGGGCAATTCACGATACGGACTCCAGTAGATCAGAGGTTCTTCATAGGAAACGCGTCCCTCTCTAAATCGGCTGGAATCGGCAATATCTTCACTATTAATACCGCCGAGAAATCAGGACCCCAGGACGCCGATAACCTTGTTCTCGGCGTCCTGGGCTTTGGGGACCTTAGGAATAGTCTGGAGATCCCTTTCACATGTACTGCATGATCGAATTTCGACGGCGATGCAACGGATCTACAGGCTGAGAATTCCTTATTTGCTGTGCATTCCCGCTGAAAAAACCCTCGGGATCCCTGTTACCGGTCTAAGGTCTGCCGGCGGTACCAGAGTATTCCCAGGATAGTCTTGGCGTCGGCGATTTCTCCACGTTGGATCATCTGCAGGCACTCATCCTGCGTGTAACTCTCGACGCTGATGTGTTCCCCCTCTTCGAGCCGTTGCGCGACTCGAGTCAGGCCCGACGCCAGGAAGAGGTGGATGATCTCGTTGCAGAATCCGGGCGAGGTGTGGAAGGAGAATTCGTAGCGCATATCCGCGGCCTGGTAGCCGGTTTCTTCCTCGAGCTCCCGTTTCATTGTGTCCAAGGGGGTCTGGCCGCTGTCGAGTTTGCCTGCCGGAAACTCGAAGATGTACTTCTGCAGCGGATAGCGGAACTGACGGATCAAGAGAAGCTTGCCATCGTCGAGCAGGGGAACGGCGACTACGCCTCCCGGGTGCTTGACCACCTCGCGAATTGCACTGCGTCCCGAAGGCAGACGGATGGTGTCGACCTCCAAATCTACCACTTTCCCTTGGTAGAGGACTTCGTGCCGTATTAGTGCGGTCTCCGGATTTTTTTCGCCAGCCATTTGTCTGCTCCTCAAAATTTCAACGCGGCGGGCACGGAGGCTGCGGAGAATATATCTGCCTTTCTTCGCGGCCTCCGGGATCGTGGCGTCGAAACTTTGTTTCCCGGGCTTCGTGCTACAATGCTGCGTTGTGCGCATCGAACTCCTATCCATGAGGAAGTCAGCGTGAGCGGAAAGCGCCTGGTCCTGGTCGATGGCATGTCGCACATCTACCGTGCTTACTATGCCATACCGAGGTTGAGTAACTCCAAAGGATTTCCTACCAACGCGATCTATGGTTTTACCACCATGTTGCGCAAGCTCGTCGAGGAGGAGAAGCCAGACTATATTGGGGTCGCGTTCGATCTGGAAGGTCCGACGGTGCGCCACGAAAAGTTTGAGGCTTACAAGGCTACGCGCAAGCCGATGCCTGAGGATCTGTCGCTTCAGATCCCCTATATCACGAAAGTGTGCGAGGTTTTTCGCGTACCGGTCATTTCCTATCCCGGCTATGAGGCCGACGACGTTCTGGGAACCTTGGCGCGTAAGGCAGTCGCCGCGGGCCTCAACCCGATCGTGGTAACCAGCGACAAGGACATGATGCAGCTGGTGAATGACCACATCCGCATCATGGACCCGATGAAGGACAACCAGATCCTGGATGCGCACAAGGTGGTCGAAAAGCTGGGCGTCAAGCCGGAGCAGGTGCCCGATCTGCTCGGGCTCTGGGGGGACGCTTCCGACAACATCCCCGGCGCACCGGGAATCGGGGAAAAAGGCGCGAAGGAACTAATCCAGACCTTCGGGACGCTCGAGAATACACTCAAGAACTGGGAGAAGGTCAAGAGGAAGACCTACCAGGAGAGCCTGCGCGACAACGCGGAGCTCATCCGCATCAGTCGTGAACTCGCCACCATCCACCAGGATCTCCCGCTGGAATTGGATCTCGACGCACTTGTGCTCAGCCCGCCGGATCGCAAAGCCGCATTTCAGCTGTTTGCCGAGCTCGAATTTAAATCGCTGATGATGGAGTTTCTCGATGAGCAACGGCGAGAGACGCCGAAAGCGAAATGGCTTTCGCCGGAAGACGCCGGGAAGTTCGTCAAGGACTTGGAGCATCAACCACACATATACCTGGTCTTGAAGCTGACGGAAGAAGCACTGGCACGCAAGGCGGCCGATGCGGTGTGTGTGAGCACCGGCCCGGGGGCCGTTTTCCTTCTCGACTTGAAAAATGAGGCAATCGCACGCACATGGGAGCAGGCACTGCGCAACCCTGCGCTGACCCTGGTTTGCTGGGATGCCAAGCTCTGCCGGCTCGCGCAGGAGCGCCGCGGCCTGAATATGGGGACGAATGTCGAGGACGCGATGGTCATGGCGTTCCTGACTGCCCCGCATGTGGGAGATTACACCCTCAAACACTGGGCTCTCGAGAAACTTCACATCTCGCTTCCAGGAGTGAATCTCGAGGGGTTCCTCCTTACCGAGGCGGCACGAGACGAAATTGCCCAAGCGCTGAGTCTGGAGCTGGAGGCATTGCGCCTCCTGTATGAGCTGCTCACTCCGCAAATGGAGAGCCTGGGGGTGCGCCGTCTGTACCAGGAAATCGAACTGCCGCTGATCCCGGTGCTGGCCGAGATGGAGCGCACCGGCGTGAAGGTGGACCCGAATGTGCTACGATCGCTGTCCACGGAAATGGAGGAACAGCTCACGGGCCTCACCCGCCGCATCTACGAGGCTGCCGGCGTCGAGTTCAACATCAATTCCCCGAAGCAGCTTGGCGAAATCCTCTTCGAGAAGCTTAACCTGCCCATGATGAAGAAAACCCGCAAGACGAAGGGTTACAGCACCGATCAGGCGGTGCTGGAAGAACTCGCCGAGTCGTACGAGCTCCCGCGGCTCATCCTCGAATATCGACAGTTTTCAAAACTGAAATCGACTTATGTCGATACTCTACCGGCCTTGATCAACGACGAAACCGGCAGGGTCCACACCTCCTTCAACCAGACCGGCACGGCCACCGGCCGTCTTTCCAGCTCCGATCCCAACCTGCAAAACATACCGATCCGGACAGAACTGGGGCGCCGCATCCGCGGCGCGTTTATCCCTGAGAAGGGGTACCGGCTCGTTTCCGCCGATTATTCACAGGTGGAATTGCGCGTCCTGGCAGATCTGTCGGAAGACGAGGTGCTTGTCGATGCCTTCCGGCACAATGAAGATATCCATGAGCGCACCGCCCGGGAGGTGTTCAGCGAAGCAGAAAGAGCCAACCGGGCGGAGTGCCGCCGTCGGGCCAAAGTCATCAATTTTGGTATCGTTTACGGGCTTTCAGCCTTCGGCCTGGCTCAAAGGCTTGGGATTTCGCGCGAGGATGCTCAGGCATTCATCGACGCCTACTTCACCCGTTACAAGGGGGTCCGCAACTGGCTGGATCGCACCATCGAGGAAGCGCGTCGGACGGGATTGGTCCGCACTCTTTTCGGGCGGATTCGACCCATCCCGGACATCCACAGCAAAGATTATGCAGTCCGCCAGTTTGCCGAACGGACGGCCGTCAACACCCCGATTCAAGGAACGGCGGCCGACATTATAAAAATCGCGATGATCCGGATCTGGAAGGTGTTGCATGAGAAGGAGCTTTCGTCTAGAATCTTGCTCCAGGTTCATGACGAACTCGTCCTCGAGAGCCCCGAACGGGAAGTCGAGAAAGTCCAGGAGATTGTAAGACAGGAAATGGAGAACGCGGTTTCCCTGAAGGTCCCTCTGCGCGTGGACATGGGTTTGGGTGACAGCTGGATGGAGATGAAGTAAAATCGGAGTCAGGCCCTCAAAATCGAGTTTTCTTGCATTCCTCCGCACATAGCATGCCTGGCGGTTGAGAATCGGCTTTGGAGGACCTGGAGCCCTTGAAATAATCGGGAACCGGAAACCCGGGGAATCGTGTAAGTATATGCGATCGTGGAAGCTGGGAAAGAGTGTGGAAATGGCTGAGGCGCAAGAGGAAATCCTGGAAATGGATGAGTTGGAGCTTGGCCTGCAGCAGATCGTTCCCGGCACCGACAACAGCCTGGTACGTGATTTCATCGCAGGCAACGACGCCGCCTTCACACTGCTGGTCACAAAGTACAAAGACGCTCTGACCAACTACCTGAACGTGATGATCGGCAGTTATGATGTTGCTGCGGATCTGGCGCAGGAAACTTTTTTCCGCGTTTACAGGAACATAAGCCGTTACAGCAATATATACCAGTTCTCAACCTGGCTTTACCGAATCGCTACCAACCTGGCCATTGACGAACTGCGCTACCGCAAACGGCGCGGCCAGGTGTTCTATAACAACATTTGGGACAGCAGCCGAACCAGCGACAACGAGCGGCCCGAGATGCAGATCTCTGATGTCCGGCGCGGGCCCCGGGATGAAGTACTGCGGAAGGAGAGCAGCCAGATTCTCGGCGATGCGATCCGATCCCTGCCTGAGAAATACCGCGTCGTGTTTATTATGAAAGAGGTCCAGGAGTTGCCGTACGAGACCATCGGCAAAGTTCTGAAGTGCTCGACCGGCACCATTAAATCACGCTTACACCGGGCCAGGGAACTCCTTCAGCGCAAGCTGGAGCATTACGTGTAGAATAGGAACTATGGATTGCCGCACATTTCATAGGAAATTGGAAGATTACCTGGGGGGCGGGCTGGATTTCCCGGCGCGCTTCGGGATGGAGCGGCACGCGAAGCAATGCTTCGCCTGCGAAAAGGTCGTCACGGATGCTCTCAAGCTCAGGCAGATGGCCCAGAGCCTCCGCCGGGTCGGAGCTCCCGCAGATTTCGAAGCATCGCTGCAGGCCCGGATCCGGGGCGCAAGCTCACAGCGGCGATTCTGGACACTCCGGAGCCTGTGGATTTATGGGCTGGAAGGGTGGTCCTGGAGAGTGGCAAGCGCCACGGCTTTGATCACCGTCATGATCGTCGTTGCCGCTTCCTACGTTTACTTCGGAGGCAAATTGGAGCGGCTGACAGCGCCACAGGTTGCCATGGGCACTTTGAATACCGCGCCTCTTGAAAAAGATGCCGGCCAGCCCTCATCCGAAAACAGGCTGATTTCTGATGCCGACCTGAGCTCTTCGCTTGGAAAGATCCCTCCGTTTGACGCCGGCCGGGGTAATTGGGCTAAGCCTCTCGCAGAGCCAGCCGATTCCGAGTATGTCGACGTCTTTGTCCCGATCGCGGGCGACCAAAAGCTCGTACTCCGGCTGCCGAAGACCATACGCATGCGGAATGAACAACCCTCGGGAGAATATTTCATCCGAAGCATAAGTTACTAAAGCTGACCATGTCCGCTTCCACAGTGAAATTCCCGACCAACTATTGCAGCCTGGCGCTGCTGGCAATTTCCCTTGCCTTGACCTGCTCGGCAGCACTGGCGCAGGACAGCAAACCGAAGAGCGCCGAAGAAACTCTCGTCCGCGTCAATATCACAACCGAGGTGGCTGGTTCCCCCGAATCTGCTTCGGACTTTGGAGGCAGGATCATCCCGAAAGGGCTAAGAATCGTCGAGGCATTTCCCGGCATTGTGGCGGATGACAAGGGACACGTGCTGACGTTCCTCGGGTACAGCGGGGGGAGCCTGCGCGCGCGCAATCCGCGCATCGACGTGACCGATCCCCGTGGTAAGAATTTCCCCGCGAAACTGGTCGGCATCGACCAGAGCATGAAAATCGCGGTCGTTCTCTGCCACCAGTGCGGCCTGACAAAAACACCGATCTGCGAGACCTGCGAGATCAACAAAGAGACTACTGTGATCGTTCCGGTTCTCGAAGGTCCCGTGATGTCCCAGTTTGAGAGCGCCCAACTCATCGCGGCAAGCACGAAAGGGAACGCGTCCGGCGGAGGGGGCTGGACCGTCAAGCTCAGCCGGCCTCTGAGCCTGGTGGGTTCCCCGCTCGTCGATAATCACAAGGTCGTCGGAGTGGTTGCCCACCAGGATACGCAAGATCTTCCTCCCGCCGTCACGATCCTGACTATTTTCCAGATGCTGGGATCGGCCGATAGAATCATAGCAACGCGTGGAGACATTCAATCCGGTTGGCTGGGTGTCTCTCCGGAATCCTATCCGGACTCGGGAGCCGGGGTAACGATCGCAATCGTCGAACCTGAGAGCCCGGCCGCTAAGGCCGGCATGATGCCCGGGGACGTCATCGTGAAGTGGAACGGAGCGACGATTCAGGACCAGCGCAGGCTCATTCAGATGATACAGGACACGCCGGTAAACTCGAAGGCGCTCATCGAAGTCCTGCGGCAAGGGAAGCCGGTGACAGTAGCAGCTGTGATCGGCGCGCGCAAACAGCAGGATCCCGGCGACAGAATGGTGATTGATCTGCAGGATCTGATGTCCATGCCCGGCGCCCGGATTATCGCTCGTGAGGTGCAGCTTCCCTCCGGATTCGGAATTGACACCGTACCGCTGACGCCGCAGCTGGCCGGCTATTTTCAACTGCCGGTGCAGAGCGGTCTTCTGGTTTCAAGCGTCACCAGGCAGGCGGCCTTTGACCTCGCCGGTGTGCTCGCCGGAGACATCATCCTGGGCGTTGATGGGCTGCGTGTGGGTGATCCACAGACCTTCTACGAACACATCAAGACGCGGGGCTGGGGCAGCCAGCTGATCCTGCGCATTCTGCGCAAAGGGAAGGAACTGAGCAAGACAATCCAGCTCCCGTCCCGCAAGCGTGACTGACGGGCAGGCAAAAGCAAGAGCAGCCTCGAAAAGCACGAAGCGCACGACCTTCTTGTTCCGCTTTATTCCTGTCATTCGCGGCTGCTTTTATTTTTGCTTTATTCCAACCGCCTGACTATCTTGGTACGTGGCATGTCCACTCTGTTCTTTCGCCCGGTTCTTTATATTGGCCATAAACTAAAGCGGGAGGGAGATCAATGAAAAATCCGAATCAAGGTCGGGTTTTTAGCGCCCGTTTGGTGCTGGCATCGTTGGTATTGGTGCTGGTCCCTGCTGCATTTGCACAGCGCACGCAGCTGAAGCCGGGCTGGAATCTGTTCACTCCGGCGCAGGACGTCGAAATGGGGCGCCAGGTGACTGCGGATGCTGAGCGGCAGCTCCCGATGCTTAATGACCGCAGGGTCGATGATTACCTGAATCGCCTCGGCCTCCGCCTGGCTGCCAAGGCTCCTGGAGAGAAGTATCCCTACCAATTCAAAGCCGTCAACGACATGAGCATCAATGCCTTCGCTCTTCCCGGAGGCTTCCTCTTTGTGAATCGCGGCACCATGGAAGCCGCAGACGACGAAGCCCAGCTGGCCGGCGTCATGGCGCACGAGATCGGTCATGCGGCCTTACGCCATGGCACCAATCAGGCAAGCAAGGCTTATCTCGCGCAAGTGCCTCTGGCAATTCTGGGGGGGCTGGGAGGCCGTTCGGTCGGAGCAGTGCTGGCCCAGATCGGTGCCGGCTTTGCCACCGATTCGGTGCTGTTGAAGTATTCGCGCGACGCCGAACGTCAGGCGGATCTCCTGGGGACACAGGTACTGTACGACACCCGCTATGATCCGCGCGCCATGTTGCAGTTTTTCGAAAAGCTCCAGGCCCAGGGAGGGAGCAGGATGCCGCAGTGGCTCAGCAGCCACCCGAACACTGAAAATCGGATCAGCGACATCTCTGTGGAGATCGACCGGCTCGGTGGCCCGCCGCAGGGCGCGATCGCCGATTCGGCTGAGTTCCAGGCGATCCGGAAGTATGTCAGGTCGCTGCCCCGGCCCAAAGAGGCTCCTGCAACGAAACCGCAAAGCGATGTGCAGCCGCGCGCCCAGCGCCCGCCCAAACCGTCGAATCAGCTTCGTGATTACGAGAATGATATTCTGCGGCTGCGTCATCCCGACAATTGGAGCGCGCGCGACAGCGATCAGTCGGTGATGATCGCGCCGGACAACGGCATTATCGCGGGGAGCCAGGGAGACTCGTTGGCGTATGGAATGATGATCTCCGTTTTTCCGCCACAGGCCGGGCGTTCCGGACGATTTGACCTGCAGGAGGCGACGAACCAGCTGATTGCCGGTTTGCAGCGCGAGAATCCAAACATGCGCGTGACGAAATCCAGCGCGCAGCTGCGGGTCGGCGGCGAACGCGCCCTGGCAACCACGTTGCGGAACGACTCGCCGGTCGGGGGGACCGAGACCAACTGGCTCGTGACGGTGCTGCGCCCTGAAGGTCTCGTTTATTTTGTCGGAGTCGCTCCCGAGCAGGAATACGGCGATTATCGGCGCGCCCTGGAAAACATGGTCAACTCGGCCCGGTTCATAGCAAAATGACGGGTGACTGCTAGTCCGTTTGCATGCTCGCGGTGGCCGGAGCGGCTTTACCGCCTTCGAAGGCCAGCATCTTTTTGTCGTCGAGCACTCCCTCCCAGCGCGCTACTACGGCGGTTGCGACGCAGTTTCCGGTCACGTTGGTGGCCGTGCGCCCCATATCGAGGATCTGATCGATGCCGAGCAGGAGGGCGACTCCTTCCAACGGCAGATTGAAGCTGGCAACCGTCCCGGCGAGAATCACGAGGGACGCGCGCGGCACGCCCGCGACCCCTTTGGACGTAAGCATCAGCGTGAGCATCATGGCGAGCTGCGTCTTTATATCAAGGGGAATGCCGAAGACCTGCGCGATGAAAATCGAAGCCAGCGACAGGTAAAGAGTGGCGCCATCGAGGTTGAAGCTGTAACCCGTGGGGAGAACAAATCCCACGATGTCTCGCGGGCAGCCGAAGCGTTCCATCATCTCCATGGCGGTAGGAAGTGCAGCTTCGCTCGAGGCGGTCGTAAAGGCGATGGTAAACGGCTCACGAATGGCCTTGAACAGGCGCATGAAAGGCACCCGGATCATGCTGCAAACCAGAAACAGCACTACGAACACAAAGAAGATCAAGGCCCCATAGAAGCAAAGGACCAGGCTCGCGTATCCTCTCAGCACTCCCAGTCCCTTGTCTCCGACGGTCCACGCAATCGCTGCCATCACCCCCAGTGGCGCGAATCTCATCACAAAATCGGTGAAGCGGAACATCGTCTCGGCCACCGTGTTCAGAACAGAAATGAGCGGCTGCCCCTTTTCACCAATTGCGGCCAGCGCGAGGCCGAAAAAGATGGAAAAGATGACCAACTGCAAGATGTTACCCTTCGCCATCGCGTCGACTACGCTGGTAGGGAAGACATTAATCAGGAAGTCGCTGCCGGACTCATGAGCCTGTATCAGCGTGCTGGCCGACTGGGGCGGGGCTGAGCTTCGGGTGACGCTCTGGGAGATGTATTGCCCGGGCTTGAACACGTTTACCGTTACCAGTCCGATCAAGAGAGCAACGGTCGTGGCGATCTCAAAGTAGATTATGGCTTTGAGCCCGATGCGTCCGACTTTCCTAAAATCACCTGTGCCGGCGATGCCGATGACCAATGTCGAAAAAATCAGGGGTGCGATAATCATTTTGATCATGCGCAGGAAAATATCGGCCATGGGCTTGATGGACTTGCCCCAGCCCGGCTCAAGCCAGCCGATGAAGATGCCGATCACCAGACCAATCAGAATCTGCACGGTCAAAGAGGGAAAACGCCGCCTTTTCATGCTTCTATCCTATAGGGGAAGATTAGTACCGTCTGCGCACATGACCGATGGTCGTTTCAGTCGAGCGCCCTAAGTTAGTTGTTTTTCAACGCAGTTTCAACGGAATACCCCGATACCGCGTTCGAAGGCATGACGATCGAGCGTGGTTATTGCTCTCCGTGCCGGGTAGGCAGCGTGGACTCCGAACTTACCGCTTCGGGTCATCCCTGTACGCAAAAATGAATTCCTGGACTCCATGGCGCAGGAGGAAGCAGCTGGACACATCAAACCGCGCGAGAAACCTGACCAGGTCTCTGGGCTGGTAGCGCGGGCAGGGCCGGGTTTCTCGCGTGCTCGTTTCGTAAATCATCCGTTGGGTGTCCAGGATCCTGAAGACGAAAGGTTCGGCGGGGATCTGAGGCAGGTACGAGAGCAGGGTAAAGAGCAGGGTTCCCGGCCGGCACCATCTGTCGAGGCGCCCGACGAGCGCCTCAATCTCTTCCAGATTCAGGTAGTTGAACAGATCCCAAGCCAGGATGATGTCGAAGCGCGCCTCCTCGCTGAACGGCAAGAGCTCTGCCAGAATTGTCTCTTTAGGATCATCCGGACCCGAAGCGACCCTGGCGCTGTAACTGCGGTAGAAATCCTCGATGTAAAGCCGGCACTGGAATCTGGACCAGAATTCCACATTGACGCCGAGTGCCTGTCCCAGATCGAGGATGAAATACTTGCGGTCGCCTTGCAGACGGCTCACCAGAGCGTCGAGCCCGAGCGTCTTGTACTCTGTCTGTTCGAGATGTGAATTCTGGGAGACAATCCGAGTCATTGTGATGTCAAACCGGCTAAACGCCGCGCTGCCGACGGCTAGGTGCAGCGGCCTCTTCAGGCCTCCTGCGGATTAGATCTCTTCCGTGGTTCTATCGTGTCGCTGAAACGGCGGTATCGCCGGGCTTATTTCCAGTGCCGCAGGCTGCGGAGGGGTTGTTTCGGCGGCAGCCTTGGGCGCCATGTCGATGCTGCCCTTGAAATTACAGCCGTCCTCCAGGGTCACGCGCGGGGCAAACAAGTTGCCGTGCACCCTGCATGACTGGTGCAAAATGATCTGTTCCTCCCCGCAGAGGTTGCCGTCAACCTCACCCATAACCACAATAGTGCGGCCGATGATGTCCGCATTTACGCGCCCGCTCTTGCCGACAGTGACGCTGTGCTGCTGCAATTCGATTTTTCCGTCGACCCGCCCTTCTATGAACAAATCCTCTCCGCCGGTGACGTTGCCCTTGATTTCGATCGATGCGCCGATCAGGGCGCGCTCTCTTGCAGGTTGCGGCTGGGTGCGTGTCAGGGGTGCCGGCGACGGCTGAAACTGGGCCGGGGCTGCGGCCTCTTCAGAATCGGACTTTTTCCATATCATTTTGTGCTCCTTGCCAATGTGAGCGAGGGTGACTCATTTTTAGGCTAAGGACCGGAATAAGTCAAGCTTACCCCCCAGACAGACGCAGCTGAAAGTCCGCTTCCGGAGCCGGCGGCGTTTCCATCTCTGCACCCTGGCCGACATCACGCTGGCCGCTGCTCGCTGCTCACTGTGCTAACATTTCTGGTGCAGGAGCGCAGGAGAGGAGAATTGATGAAAATCATTGCATCGATTGTGATCCTCGCGATTGTGCTCGTCATTGCGTTTCTTTTTTTCATCTACCTGGGGATCTACAATGTGAGCGCCATTGAACCGCACAGCAGGCCAATACGTTGGGTCATGAGCACTACCATGGACAACTCAGTTCGCCGGCATGCGGCAGGAATTTCGGCTCCGCCTCTCACTGACGCGGATATGGTGCGCAGGGGCGCGGGTTACTACCAGACGTCCTGTGCCACTTGCCATGGCGCTCCAGGCGTGGCGCGCGCGACTTTCGCCAAAGGCCTGAATCCAGCGCCACCCAGTCTTGCTGGGGCCGTGTCGGACTGGACGCCGGCAGAACTCTTTTGGATCGTCAAGAACGGAGTCAGAATGACCGGCATGCCGGCGTTTGCCCCGGCATACGACGAAGCACAGCTTTGGGCGCTGATTGCCTTTCTGCAGCGACTGCCCGCACTCTCCCCCCAGGATTACCAGACGCTCGTCAAAGGGATCGGTGCCGGACCACAGTAAGCTCTTTAAAATACAGCAAATCAATCAGATTCCGGCTGAAGGGGCCCTCGATCTTATCCCGCTAGAGCCGCTTCGGAGAGTGCGCCCAGATCCTGTCCGCTGAGCAGCTTGTCATCGTTTGCCAAGCCGATCTGCCTTTGGTCAGCTTCCGGTCGCAGCGAGGCAGCACCGCTGTGGGGGCCCCCTTGACGGCACAGGCCAGCCTGCCGTCGCGCTCGAATATCACCGACATCCTCTTACGCCCGCTGTCCACTTCGGCCTCATCAAGTCCTGAATTGCCAATTGCCTGCAAGTGGGCACACAGATCCGCCGCAGCCAAGGAATGCCATGCCGGCTCCGGCTGGTTCTGCCCAGTGGTGTGTCGCTCAAGCATCGGTCCGACCTACTGTCCAGCCTCCGTACCTAAGACCGGTGCACCGGGAGAGGTTGCCAGCATACTCGAATTGACGTTTGGCGGCTGAAGATTGACGACTTATTGTGCCACCCTCCGAAAACAGCTTCTTAAAAACCAGGAAGAGCCCCGCATGGCACGAGTTTCGAGTGCCTGAATCCGCGACATCCTTGCCATGCGGGGCTGCCCTTCCCGGCGTCCTCGCGCGGCGTTATAATCTATTGAAAGGCACCTTCAGAATATCCCTGAGGCGCCGGGATGGGAAGAATCGGTTATGGCCAAAATCAAAGATCCTGCGATCATCATTGATGCCGGCAGGGCGGAGAGCCCGCAGGTTCCCGTGGACGAAGAAGTCGAAGAAGAATTCCACGAGGCCGAACAGCGGGGCCGGTGCAATGAACTGGCGCGCAAGCTGCA
This sequence comes from Terriglobia bacterium, assembly GCA_020072565.1. Taxonomy (NCBI): domain Bacteria; kingdom Pseudomonadati; phylum Acidobacteriota; class Terriglobia; species Terriglobia bacterium. The sequence goes on along the minus strand of JAIQGI010000020.1, from coordinate 156,546 downwards.
TGAACACACCGACAAGCAACCTGAGATCTCCGGCGGCGACCCGGATGCTGCGTGGGACCAGGCGGATGCGGGGGATGAGACGGTCGGCGGCGACAATCCTACGCCGAATCAGGACATTGTTGATGAACTCGGGCTGGCCGCGGGGATCGTCTACGAAGATTCTGAACCTCTCCATACCGCGGAAAAGCTGGAGCAGCGGGACAAGAAACGCTGGGAACTTGATCCGGCCTCGTCGGAGGACTACCCCGAGCGCAATCTCCGGCCGGCCCAGAGCCTCCCAAGATCGCCCAGAAGAAGGAAGCGCTGAAGGCACTTGCTTTTACAGGGCGGCCTGCCGAGCCTGCCATCGTCGAATCCTCGCGTTCCAGGATTTTCTCCTCCCCTACCTAGGGAATGACCTAGTTTTTTCCTTCCCAAAGCAATTGATAGACTCCACCCGATTTTGATCAGCCGCTTGGACCGCGTCGGGATTCGGCGCAGGCACGGGCTGCAAACGGGATGGAAAGATCGAATCAGTTACAGAGCGTGGAAACGAAGGTCGGTGAGGTCTTATGAAATGCCAACGATGTAGTGGACTGATGTATCCCTTTGAATTGCGCGATCGGCGAGCACAGGGCCGAGCTGCTGGACTGGTATGTCTTCTGTGCGGTGAAATCGTCGATCCCGTCATCGCAGGAAATCGCTCGAGATCTCCGGAGATGCTCCAACCGGTAAGATCTGCCCGTCGTCGAAGCAGGTTGCGTCGCGTTTTCGTGCGCTGACCCGCCTCACGCTGCTCGCAGGGCCGGGAGTTCCAGCGCGGCCATGCCTAAACCGCCAGGACTCAAAGAAGCCCGGAATTGCTCCGGCGGGCGCTCCCTTGAGTCCTGGAACCACGGTCGCTATCCTCTCATGTGCTAGGCCTCGCCCGCTTTGGCGCTTTCGATACCTGCGGGCCTGCGCCCCGTGACTTGTGCATCACAAACCGCGAGTGCCGTGGTGTTCACAATATCGCTGACATCGTTCCCCGGAATCAACAGGTAGACCGGCTTACGGATACCCATGAGCATGGGACCGATTGCGGTTGCGCCTCCGAGGTGCGCCAGCAGTTTGTATGCGATATTTGCCGAAGTGAGATCGGGGCAGATCAACACGTTGGCCGGCTCCTTCAGGGTGCTGAAGGGGTACACTTCCTGAATGATTTCCGGCGCCACGGCCGTGTCGGCCTGCATCTCGCCGTCAATCATCAATTCGGGTGCCGCTTTCTTGACCAGTTCCACTGCGCGCGTCACTTTCTCAGCCAGCGGATGCTTGGTGCCGCCGAAGTTGCTGAAGGACAACATGGCGATCCTGGGCTCGATGTCGAACTGCCGGACTCTTTCAGCCGTCAGGAGAGCGATCTCTGCCAGGTCCTCGGCGCCGGGTTCGATGTTTACCGTGGCATCACCGATAAAAACGGTCCGATGCTTGAAGATCATCATGTACAGCCCTGCAACCTTGCGGACCCCTTCCTTTTTGCCGATGATCTGGAGCGCAGGCCTCAGGGTGTCCGGGTAGTGCTGAGTGAGCCCCGAAATCAACCCGTCTGCTTCGCCGCTCTGAATCATCATCATGCCGAAGACGTTATGGTTCTTCACCCTGCGCTCGGCGCTGTAAGGGGTCACTCCTTTTCGCTGACGCTCCCGATAAAAGGTTGCGACGTATTCCGCCAGCTTCGGCGACGTTGTGGGATCAATCAGCTCCGCGCCCTTCAGATCCAGGCCCAGTTCCGCGATGTGATGCTGGATAGCCGCGATGTTCCCGAGCAGAATGGGCTGAGCGATCTTGTCGTCGATGATGATCTGTGCGGCTCGCAGGATCTTCTCTTCCTCGCCCTCCGGGAACACGATGCGCTTTGGAGCGGATTGCGCCTTATGAATGAAGACCCGCATCACCTCGCGTGACTTGCCCAACCTGGCTTCGAGGGCGTCCTTATAAGCTTCGAAGTCCGAGATGGGCTGGCGCGCCACGCCCGACTCCATGGCAGCCCGGGCGACCGCCGGCGCTTCCCACAGCAGGACTCGGGGATCGAACGGCTTGGGAATGATGTACTCGCGTCCGAAGCCCAGCTTCTTACCGCCGTAGGCGCGGATCACGGAATCCGGCACGTCCTGCTTTGCGAGATTTGCCAGTGCCATGCAGGCGGCGATCTTCATTTCGTCGTTTATGGCCCTGGCGCGCACATCGAGTGCGCCCCGGAAAATGAAAGGAAATCCGAGAACATTGTTGACCTGGTTGGGAAAATCGGAGCGTCCGGTGGCCATGATGACATCGGGCCGGGCAGCGAGAGCATCGTTGTAGGTGATCTCGGGATCAGGATTAGCCATGGCAAAGACGATCGGGTTGTCGGCCATGGAGCGCACCATTTCCTGGCTTACGACGCCCTTGGCGGATACGCCGCAGAAGACGTCGGCACCTTTCATGGCATCTGCCAGGGTCCGCGCTTTCGTGGATCTGGCGAAATACTGTTTGTATGGAGACATCCCTTCCGTCCGGCCCTCAAAGACCACGCCTTTGGTGTCGACGAGAAGAATGTTCTCCTTCTTTGCTCCCAGGCGTTCGTAAAGCTTGGCGCAGGCGATGCCGGCTGCGCCGGCGCCCGAGAAGACGACGCGCACGTTCTCGATTTTCTTGCCCACGAGTTCGAGGGCATTGAGCAGCGCCGCACCGCTGATGATGGCTGTGCCGTGCTGGTCGTCGTGAAAAACCGGTATGTTCATCCGGGCCTTGAGCGTCTCTTCGATGTAGAAGCACTCGGGAGCCTTGATGTCCTCCAGGTTGATGCCGCCGAAAGTCGGTTCCAGCAGCATGACCGCTTTGATGATGTCGTCGGAATCCAGGGAATTCAATTCGATATCGAAGACGTCGACATCCGCGAAGCGCTTGAATAGCACCCCCTTGCCTTCCATGACGGGCTTGCCGGCGAGCGGGCCGATATTGCCGAGGCCGAGCACCGCGGTACCGTTGGTGACGACCGCAACCAGGTTGCCCTTGGCAGTATAACGATAGGCATCTTCGGGGTTGGCCTCGATCTCGAGGCACGGCTCGGCGACTCCGGGCGTGTAGGCAAGGGAGAGATCGCGTTGAGTCTGGCAGGGTTTGGTCGCGATCACCTCGATTTTGCCGCGTCTTCCTTCTGAATGGTAATCCAGTGCGTCTTGCTTACGGATCATGGGATCCTCCTCGGATAGAGCGTTTCTTCGAGCACAGTCTTACTTAGTTTTGAGGCCGGATCGGTCAGCGCTGCGACCCTCCGAACTGCGGAGTTATTTTGCCATTTCAAATTACTAGATCCGGTCCCCTTATTCAATAAGAAGACCTCCAACCTGGACCGCGGCAAATCCATGGAATCTGCGGCAGAGGTTTTGATAAACTTACTTATTTGGTTTGACCATGCTAGAGAAGATCGTGGTGCGCGGCGCGCGCCAACACAACCTCAAGGACATCGACCTCGAAATTCCGCGGCAGAAGCTGACGGTAGTTACCGGCCTTTCCGGTTCGGGCAAGTCCAGCCTGGCATTCGACACGATTTATGCAGAAGGGCAGCGCCGCTACATCGAATCGCTCTCGGCCTTCGCGCGCCAGTTCCTCGAACAGATGGAGAAGCCGGATGTTGACAGTGTGGAAGGGCTGTCTCCGGCAATCAGCATCGAGCAAAAGACCACGAGCCGCAGCCCGCGTTCGACCGTCGGCACTGTCACGGAGATCTACGACTACATGCGTCTGCTGTTCGCCTCCATCGGCAAACCACACTGTCATCTCTGTGGACGTCCGATAACGCACCAGACCCTGGATAAGATCGTTGACTCGATCCTGACCTACCCGAACGAAACACGCGTCATGATTCTCGCGCCGGTGGTGCGGGGTAGAAAAGGCGAGTTCAGAAAACTCTTCGAGAAGTACCTGAAGAAAGGGTATGTCAGGGTCAGAGTGGATGGCCGCATCTATGATCTTGATGAAGAGATTCAGCTTCCAAAAACCCGGGCCCACACGGTCGAAGTCGTGGTCGACCGGATTCTGATCAGATCCGGCATCCGCCGCCGGCTCGAGCTTTCCGTCAAGGCGGCCATGGATTTGGCCGAGGGGCTGGTGGCGGTGGCAGCCCTCGACCTGGAGGAAAAGCTGTTTTCGGAGCGACAGGCCTGCATCGATTGCGGGGTGAACATTCCCACGCTGGAACCACGCTCTTTCTCCTTCAACTCCAAGTACGGCGCCTGTCCGGAATGCGATGGAATGGGCATTAAAATGGTGCTCAACCCGGAAAAAGTCATTCCCGATGCGAGCGTTCCCATCTCGGCAATTCAATTCCCCGTTGAGAACAGGAGGGTCGCCGGCTTTTTGCGCGAGGCGCTTCTCACAGTTGCCAGGAATTTCAAGGCCGACAGTGCGACCCCGTTTGCGCAGCTGCCGGGCAATGCCCGGGAGGTCTATTTTTACGGCAGCACGGAACCACTGACCTTTGCTTATGACGACTATCACTATTCCGCCACGTTTCGCGGCATCGCGCGGTGGCTGGAGGAATTGCGTTCCGACGAGGAAGATACCCGCCTCCAGGAGGAAGTGGGTCTGTTGTTTTCGGCCCAGGCCTGTCCCGCATGCGGCGGAGCCCGGTTACGCCCCGAAAGCAGGGCCGTCAAGCTGGATGGGATGGGGATCGATGATTTCTCCCGCTTGCCGCTGGGCAAGGCTCTCCAGGCGTTTCGTCAACTCACACTGACTGCGCGCGAGCATAAGATCGCCGGACAAGTCTTGAAGGAGATCAAAGAGCGGCTCGAGTTCCTCCTGAATGTGGGTGTCGCCTATCTTTCGCTGGACCGCCCGGTCTCGACGCTCTCCGGGGGAGAGGGGCAACGCATCCGGCTGGCCACTCAGATCGGGTCGAAGCTGAGAGGAGTGCTCTATGTTCTGGATGAGCCCTCGATCGGATTGCACGCGCGCGACAACAGGCGCCTCCTCGATACACTGACCGAATTGAGAGACATGGGCAACACGATCATAGTGGTGGAACACGACGAGGAGACAATCCGAAGTGCCGACCATATTGTCGATCTGGGACCGGGAGCCGGGAATGCCGGGGGTAGGGTGGTCGTGGCGGGAACGCTGGACCAGGTCCAGCGGCAGCCGGATTCGCTTACCGGCAAGTACCTGAGCGGCGAATTGCGCATCGAGTACTCCCGGATCCGCCGGATTGGCAACGGCAAGCGGTTGGTGCTGAAGGGCGCCCGGCACAACAACCTGCAGAATCTCACCGTCGAGTTTCCACTCGGGCTGTTCCTCTGCGTAACCGGCGTCTCCGGCTCGGGCAAGTCTTCGCTTGTGGACGATATTCTATATCGGGCGCTTTCCCGCAAGCTCCATCACGCGCTTTTCGATCCCGGGGAGCATGATGAAATTCTGGGCCTGGAACACCTCGACAAAGTGATCGAGATCGACCAGTCTCCCATCGGCCGGACCCCACGCTCCAACCCTGCAACCTACACCGGATTGTTCACCCACATCCGGGAACTGTTTGCATTGCTTCCCGAATCCCGCATGCGCGGGTACAAACCCGGCCGCTTCAGCTTCAATGTTCAAGGGGGCCGGTGCGAGACTTGCCAGGGTGAAGGGTTGCGCCGAATCGAGATGAGCTTCCTGCCCGAGGTGCACGTGCTCTGCGAGACCTGCCACGGCAAGCGCTATAACCGCGAGACTCTGACGGTCAAATACAAGGGATATTCGATCGCCGATCTGCTGGAGATGAACATCAGCGACGCCTACCCGCTGCTCGAGAACATTCCGGCGATTGCCCAGAAACTGCAGACGCTCAACAGCGTGGGTTTGGGCTATGTTCAGTTGGGCCAGGCAGCGACGACGCTCTCAGGTGGCGAAGCGCAAAGGGTCAAGCTGGCGCGCGAGCTCAGCCGCCGTGCCACAGGCAAAACCCTCTATATCCTGGACGAGCCCACCACGGGGTTGCACTTTCACGATGTCAAGAAACTGCTCGACATACTCAACAGCCTGGTGGAACTCGGGAACACCGTGATCGTGATCGAGCACAACCTCGATGTCATCAAGATGGCCGACTGGGTCATCGACCTCGGCCCCGAAGGGGGCGAAGGCGGAGGCAGGATCGTTGCCCTCGGCTCTCCCGAGGACGTCGCCAAGGTCAAGCACTCTGCCACGGGCCAGGCCCTCCGCACTGTTCTCAAAAAGCAGTGATGAGTGATGAGAAAGGGCTGTTGCACGTCCCGGCAGCCAAAGCCGCACTCGTGACGCATCACTCATGACACATCACTGAATTAGGTCTTGACTTGGATAAGGCCGGTGGCCGATCTTGGAGGCCATGATTGAGAGCATCCGGAACGCTGTCTCCGAAAGCCTGCGGCTGAAACAATCGTTTTTCACCGCCAACGAAGAAAAGATCGCCGCGGTGGCGCGCGAGATTTGCCGGATTCTGGAAAACGGCAACAAAGTGCTGCTGTTCGGCAACGGCGGGAGCGCCGCCGACGCCCAGCACATCGCCTGCGAATGGGTGGGCAGATTCAGCCGCGAGCGCCGCCCTCTGGCCGCCGTTGCTCTGACGACGGACACTTCCATCCTGACCGCCGTGAGCAACGACTACGGGTACGAGGAGGTCTTTGCGCGCCAAATCCGGGCTCTCGGGAAGCCGGGTGACGCCTCCATCGGCATCTCGACCAGCGGCAATTCGCCGAATGTGTGCCTGGCCAACGAGGCGGCTCGGGAGATGGGTCTGATTACCGTGGGCTTCACAGGCTGTGACGGCGGGAAGCTCGGCGCCGCGGTTCAATACCACCTCCACGTGCCGCACCGGGCATCGGCGCGGGTGCAGGAGGTCCATATCATGATCGGGCACATCCTGTGCGCGCTGATTGATGAGAATCTGAAAGGTCTGTAAACCCACATGTCCAAATATCCTGTGGAGCCTTTCGATCTGAGCCGCATCCACACTTACCCTCTGAAGGAGCGTTCGAGCAAGGTGGATGTGCGCAGCTTCGGCCGTCCCCATCTCAGAGGCGGATCGGTTGCCGATTTTCTCAACGGCCTGCCGGAGATCCTCGGCGCCAGGTGCTTGAGGAGTCTTGCCCATGCCATGGTTGAGGCGCGGGGCGCAGGTAAGCCGATCCTGTGGGGGCTCGGGGGTCACGTTGTCAAGACCGGGCTTAGCCCGATATTGATCGACCTGATGGATCGGGGGCTGGTCTCGGGAATTGCCCTGAATGGAGCCGGAGTCATCCATGATTTCGAGCTTGCCATCATCGGCTCTACCAGCGAGGACGTGGATGCCCAGCTGGATGAAGGCGCGTTTGGCATGGCCGAAGAAACCGGGCGGGACATCAACCTGGCGATCCGAGACGGTGCCGCCAACGGCGTCGGCATCGGGGAATCCCTGGGGCGCTGCCTCAGCGCCCAAGCGCCACCCTTCGGAGAGATCAGCCTGCTGTTGCAGGCCTATATGCGCGGCATCCCGGTCACTGTCCACATCACGATCGGCGCGGACACCATTCACAACCATCCCAGCTGCTCCCCTTCGTCTTTGGGCGAGGGCTCCCATCACGATTTCCGCCTGTTCGCGAGCCTGGTCGCCGGTCTCAACGGCGGCGGCGTTTACTTGAACTGCGGCTCGGCCGTGACGCTTCCCGAAGTCTTCCTGAAATGCGTTACGCTGGTGCGCAACAGCGGCAGAGAGCTCCAGGACTTCACCACGGCCAACCTCGATTTTTTCCAGCATTACCGGCCGCGGGAGAATGTACTCAGGAGGCCCGTGAAAAAAGGCGGCGAGGGCATTCCGCTCACCGGTCACCACGAAATCCTCATCCCCTTGCTCGCTGCCTGGCTGGTGGAACTATCTCCGCCTACCCGCAGCGACGAGTGAGCAGCGCTCCGTGCCGCCGGGGCACCGGTTCGCGAAATGACCGCCGCTGGTCCCCGAAAATCAGAAGTCAGGAGTCAGAAAAAGAAGCGGCGGAGCGAACCGACCAGCGACCTGCCAGTTTCTTGTCGGCACACCACGTATTCTCTGATTCCCACCCCTTACTCCTGACTCCATCCAGGTGGGTAACGGTCTACCCGCGCCGGGTAACCGGGAACACGGATATCCGGAAATCCGCCCGTTGTGTGTCTCGGGCCTGGCTGCGGGATGGTGCGTTGCATGGTGCAGATACAGCGATTTCGGTGCCGGACAGCTGCCTGGCACGATATTTGCTAGAGCTATGGGCATGAGACGGATCTGGCTGATGGGTGTAGTGGAGTGCTTCTGCATTCTGGTCATGTTCCCGCGCGTTGGGCCGGTCACGATGGCGCGGGCGCAGCAAGGCGCCATTCCGGATGAGCAGCGCCGGTTTCTGGACGTGCGCCGGCGTCAGATCGATCTGACTGCGGCGCGGGCGGCGCTCACGCGCATGCAGGAGCTGTTCAAACTGGGGCTGGTGCCGCAGACCGATCTTGACCACGCCCAGACGGCGGTCGACACGGCTCAGCTGAACTACCAGGAGGCGGTGCTGTCGCTGTTGAGTCTGCAACCTCGCCTTACCGTGACGCAGGCGGTCAAGCATCAGAGCAAGGACGGCCGCAAATTCGTGAGCCTGACGGTCCAGAACCTGACCCCCACCTTCGACGATTCGCAATTCAAGCTGCTCAGCAACTTTGAAGGCGCCGACCCGATTCCCGAGTCGCTGCGCACCCGCGATGTGCGCGACATCTTCATCTCGCTGCGGGCGGCTGGCGAAGCCGCCGGCCCCGGCGCGACAGGGGACTCGGCGGCGCGCGGAACGACCATCGCGCTCCCTTATGAGACGCACATCCCGGAGCTGAAGTACGGCGAATCAAAAAGCATGGAATTTCAGCTTCTTCGTGACGTTAACAGTGTGGTGGTCGCGTCGACATATAAGGGGCAGAACCAGGAGAACGTGGTCCAGCTGGAGCAGGCCGAGACCGAGAATGCGGTCAACATCTCCTCGATGCAGGTTTCCCAGGAAGCAGACCTGGGATCGCAGGCAACTTTCGAACTTAAGCTCGAGCGCTCGTCGGTGGACGTCCGGCAGTTCCAGCTGAAAGCTGTGAATCTGCCGCATCAGATCAGCTACAGCTTTGTCGACCTTACCAGCCAGGCGCGGCTGTCACAGCTGAATTTCCCCGCCGGCGTCACTCAGCAGACGCTCGGTCTGCGCCTGTTCCTGCCCGAACGCTCCGACGCGCAGGTGGTCATAGACCAGCCCCTCGAGTTTTGGGCTTTGGTGACGGATCAGTCTCAGGGGCAGCTCTTCCAGCAGGAACGGAGCTATGCTCCGGTGGAGATCGCACAGAGCCGTGCCGGGCGTGCGCGGCTGGTCATCACCCCGCGCGGACTCGGCAAGATCGAAGCCTCGGCCGCCAGCCTGTATTCGGAGATCCAGCCGGGGGAAACCATAGAGACGAACATCACGATCCGCAACACCGGCACACGAATCCTCGACAACATCAAGCTGACGACGGAATATCCGCTCAACTGGCGCGTCGAGGTCACGCCCGACATTGTGCCCGCGCTCGACATCAACCGCGAATCCCCGGTGAAGCTGCGGATTGTGCCCCCCTCCGACGTGATGGTGGGCGATTACGAGGTGAGGATCAAGACGGAAAGCTACGCTTACAACCGCAGGGTGCCTTCCGAGGACAAAATCTATCGCGTAAGTATCAAGGCTCAGACGAACGTTTGGGGCACAGCTGCTCTCGTAGGCGGCCTGCTGCTCATTGTCATCGGCATTGTCATCTTCGGTGTGAAGCTGACGCGGCGCTAGCCTCAGCCTCTCTCTGCGTTCTCTGCGAGCGCTTCATTGAAGGGCTTTTGAAAGGGTGGACCATGATCGAAGCCAAGAACTTGAGCAAGCGTTACGAAGACGGCGTCCTGGCACTGGATGCTCTGAATCTGAATGTGAAGCCAGGCGAGATCTACTGCCTGCTCGGCGCCAACGGCGCCGGGAAGACCACGACCATCAACCTGTTCCTGAATTTCATCGAGCCCACGAGCGGCGCGGCGCTGCTGAACGGCATCGATGTGGAAAAGGATCCCCTGGATGCCAAGAGGTACGTCGCCTATGTCTCCGAGAACGTGATGCTCTACGGCAACTTCACAGCACGCCAGAACCTCGACTTTTTTGCCAAGCTCGGCGGCAAGAAGAGCCTCAAGAAGGATGACTACTACCGCGTCATGCGCGAGGTCGGCCTGCCCGAGAGAGCCTTCGAACAGCGGTTGAAGGAATTCAGCAAGGGGATGCGGCAAAAACTGGGCATCGCCATCGCCATGATCAAGGACGCACCGGCACTGCTGCTCGACGAACCGACAGCAGGACTAGATCCCAAGGCTGGTGCGGAGTTTCTCGAGACTCTCGTCGAACTGCGGCGGCAGGGGAAAGCGATCCTGATGTCCACTCACGACATATTCCGCGCCAAGGATGTCGCCGACCGCGTCGGGATCATGAAGGAAGGTCGCAAGGTAATGGAGCGTACCCGCGAAGAACTCGAATTCGAAAACCTCGAACGCCTCTACCTCGACTACATGCGCGGCGGCATCGGCCCGGAAGTCAGAGACGAGGCGGCAAAGCAGAAGGATTTCTAGGACACAGTAAAGCCTCGTGGCCTTTGGGGTCTTCGCAGTCCGAATTCTGCCGGGAGTCAGTGATGTTTGCGACGGTGCTCAGGAAGGAAATTCTCGATTATCTTGTTTCGATACGCTTCCTCGTGCTGACGGCGCTTTGCGTTCTCCTGATTCCGCTCAGCCTGTACGTGAATCACGAGACCTACCGGCGCTGGTCGGCGGACTACAACGAGCAACTCAAGATCGAGTCGGAGATGGAGGGCCGCGGCAATCGTGGATATCACGGCGTGCGCCAGCCCTCGCCGCTCTCGGTTTTCGCCAACGGCATCGAGACCAGCCTGCCCAAAGACTTTTCTCTCCAGAACAAACAGATCTCTTTCGGAATCCCGAGGAGCTACGGCGATCCGATTTATGAGATCTTCGGGCGCATCGATTTCCTGTTCGTGGTGCAAACGGTACTGAGCCTTACCGCTCTTCTATTTGCATTCGACTCTGTGTCGGGGGAGAAGGAACTGGGCACCTTGAAGCTCGTCCTTGCCAATCCCGTGCCTCGGCATCAGGTGCTTCTGGGGAAATTCGCCGGAGGGATGATCGTTCTGATCGCTCCCCTGTTACTTTCCTTTGCGCTCGGTCTGGCCATGCTCACAATTGTCGGCTACCCCGTATTTCAGAGTGGCGTGATGGGTGGCGTCTTATGGATACTCGGCCTTGCGGTCACATATGTCGCCGTCTTTTTCCTGGCGGGTCTCCTGGTTTCGACTCTGACCCACCAGTCGAAGACGGCGCTGATCCTGCTCATGTTTGTCTGGGTCGTGCTCGTGCTGGGCGCCCCGCGCCTGAGCATCATGGCGGCCAAAGTAATCCGTCCCGTCGATGACGACTCCGTCGTGCTGCTGCGCAAGCGCCTGCTCACCGACACCATCGAGAAAGAGAAGGGCAACGCGCTCAAGCCGCTCTATTTCGAAAAGGCAAGGCAGAAAGGGTTGGGCAAAGGCCAGCTCATGTTTGACGCTGAAGATCCCGAATTCGTCCGGCGCAGGTTCGAGATCGCAGGCCCGTTTGAGGCCCGGTTGCGGGCGGAGCTGTCCCGGCTCGAAGAGGATCAGCAACGCCGGAAGCAGGCACAGTTGAATCTTGCCCACAACCTGTCCCGGTTCTCTCCCGCATCAATTCTCAGCTATCTGATGACGGATCTGGCGGACACAGGTGAGTACGTGAAGATCAAGTTCCTCGACGCCGTCCGCGAGCACTACGCCAACATGGACCGCCTGGTCTTCAGCAGGAGTTACAGCGACACCATCAGCGACAGCAACAGCAACTGGGGCTTCGGCGGCGATTTGCCGGGGAGTGGCGTGGCGAAGTCGAAGGATCTCCCGCTTTTCAGCCTCAGCTTCCCGCGCCGGACCGAAACCGTGGCGGCCAGCATTCCCGACATTGGCCTCCTGATCGGCTACGCCGCGTTGCTTTTCGCGGGGGCGACTCTGGCATTCCTCAAATACGACGTGAGGTGATTGCAATGATCTGGGTGATTGCACTGAAAGAGATCAGGGAGAACATTCTCAGCCTGCGCTTCATGCTCCTGCTGCTGCTGGCGGTAATTTTCATCCCTTCCTCTTTGTACACCAACTATCGCGCGTATCTTACGCGGTTGAATGATCAGCAGCAGATCGTGAAGAACAACAACGACTACCTGCGCAAGCTGCGCGCGACGCAGATCTTTACCACCCCCAACTTTACGGTCGATGTCTACTGGCCTCCCTCTCCAGCCTCCGTTTTCAGCGCCGGCTTCGAAGAGACTCATCCGCGCCACCTGGTGGTGGGAAAGAGCAGCGTGGAATACGGGGCGCCGCTCGACGTGCAGTCCTCGTCCGTTCTGTTCGGCAGCATGGACTACCTTTTCGTGGTGCAGTTCATTTTCAGCTTGTTTGCCGTTCTTCTCTCCTTCGATGCCATCACGCGCGAAAAAGAAAACGGGACACTGCGTACCATCCTGGCGAACCCGCTCGGCCGCGCCGCCCTGGCTACGGGCAAGCTTCTCGGAGGTTATCTCACGCTGGCAATCCCGCTGATTCTCGCCTTTTTGGTGGGGGTGGCGGTGCTGGCGGTCGCAGGACTCGACGTTTTCGGCGCGGATTTTATCGCCCGGACCGGATTGATTCTGGCATCGTCGCTGCTCTTCATTGCGGTATTTTTCGTCCTGGGCTTGCTGGTCTCCTCGATCGTGGCCTCGACCTATGCGGCGCTCGTGTTGTCGCTGGCCTTCTGGCTCGCCGCCGTCATGGTGCTGCCCAGGACCGCCTCGCAGAAGGTGAGCGCGGAGAACAGCCTCGAGCTGGAAAAAGGGCGCGCGCTGCAGGAAGCGGCGGAAAAGTCGTCGGTCGTGGACAAGGACGGGAAAAGGGTTGCCGGGCCGAATTGGCAGAAGGAACGCGATCAGATTGCCGCTCCCTATGAGGAGCGCACAACAAGAACCATCCAGGGCATCGAAGAAGATTATCGCCGCCGCAAAGCGGAACAACGACGCCTGGGTCTCTGGCTGGCGCGGCTGTCGCCGGCAGGCGCATTCGCCAGTTTTACCACCGAGATGGCCGGCACCGGCATCCGGGCGGAGGATCAGTTCGTGGCGGAAGCAGACCGCTATCGTGTGACCCTGCACCAGGAGCTCTTCAGCAGGTTCTATCGCGATGTCTACCCTAACGGCAGCGTCTCGATGGGGATGAACGGCCCCATCAGCACCGCCCAGCTTCCCGAGTTCAGGCTGCCCCGGGTAGCGGCCGGCAGCAGCATGCAGGGAAGCGACCTCGCCATACTGCTCCTGTGGTTCCTGCTTGCGGCGATCCTGACCTATACCGCTCTTGCCCGCTACGACGTGCGCTAGGAGGCGAGGCTGCTGATGCCGGCAGGAATTGGATCGACAATTTCGAGCAGATGGGGATCTTCATGATCTGGACGATTGCGCGCAAACAGGTGCTTACCGGTATCCTCACATATAAGTTTGTAGTGGGCTTTGTCCTTTGCCAGCTGCTTTTTTCGCTGAGCGCTGTGATCCTGACCCGCGACTATGAGGGGCGGCTGGCGGCGTTCAATTCGGGGACCAGCCTGCACACGACGCAACTCCAGCAGGCAAAGGTCTACTCCGAATTACTGGTGACGATTGACCGCCGACCCTCTCCGCTCAGTCCCCTCTGCGAAGGCTTTGACAAGCGGTTTGCCGGATCCGTGGATGTTTCCTATACCAGCATACCGACCATCAGCGTGGGGCAGACGGAGAAGAATCCTCTCATGGCTGCCCTGGATTCCCTCGATCTGGTTGCGATTGTGCAAATCGTGCTCGGCTTGCTTCTCCTGCTCTTTGCCTACGACGTCGTTTCCGGAGAGCGGGAGCAAGGAACTCTGGCTCAGACTCTTGCCAATCCGGTGCCCCGGAACAGTATCCTGGCGGGGCAGTATCTCGGCGGGATGCTGACGATTCTTCCTGTGTTTCTCATGGGAATGGGGCTTGCGGTTCTGATACTGAGAAACTCGCGTTCAGTTTCACTCTCGGCGCACGATTGGGCTCTCCTGGGTTTGATCATTTTGTTGTCGATCCTGTACATCTCGGTGCTTTTCCTCGCAGGGATGTTTATTTCGATTATGACCAGGAAGTCTGCCACTTCCCTGGTGATCGTTCTCTTCTTTTGGGTCATCTCTGTCATATTGCTTCCCCATGTCTCGGCTCATCTCGCTTCCAATCTCCGGCCCATCGAGGCTAAGTCTGTTGTGGACGCGAACGCTCGAAACCTTCAAACGGAGCTGTGGAACCGGCTCCAGGCATATTCAGAGCAGCACCCGAGACCCATCCATCGATGGGAATTTATCAAGGATAGGAGCGTTTTTACGGGTGACGTTCCCTACCCGATCAGGATTTACTACGCGCCCAGAGAGGTGATGCTTTGGGAACTCGAGGGTCTGAAGTACTGCCTGCGGCTCGACATGGAATATGCTGAGAAGACTTATAGCCTGTACCGCAACTACGAGCTCGCCTTGGCTTCCCAGGCGGCACTGGCGGGGGCCATGGGCCGCCTATCCCCGGCCTGGATTTATTACCACGCCGCATCCATCCTCGCCGGCACGGATTCGGGAAGCTTCCTGCGCTTTCTGGACCAGACCAGGCGCTATCGCCGGGACCTGATCCAGTACGTGCAAGACAAAGGCGGTCTGTACTCCTCCGCCTATTTCACGCGCATCGATGTCGAGAAGCTTCCTACGACCCAGGACCTGGACATCATGAAGGCCAGCCGTGGGCAACGTGCAGTTGATAACATGATAGGGCCTGGGTGGGACGCGGTAGCGCCTCTGAACCTGTATGACATGCCCGGCTGGGATTCTGCGCCCGATGCTTTTGCAGCGCGCGTCAGATCCGCACTCCCCGAGGCAGGAATTCTGTTGTTTCTCAACCTTGTTCTCTTTCTCGCTGCCCACGTGGGCATGTTGAGGACGGACGTGAGGCCATATTAGAGGTGCGATCGCGATGCTCCGGGAAATCATCATAAAGGAAATGCGGGATCAGCTCCTGAGTCTGAGGTTGATGTTGTCCTTTCTGCTGGTCCTTCTCCTGATGGTCGCAAATGCCCTCCTGTTTCAGGCGGGAAACAAGCAGAAGCTCGCAGATTACAGCCGGGATGTAAGCCTGAATCTGGCGGCGCTGGCGCGGAGAGCCTCATCCGGCTTCCCCTTGTTCCAGGCATTCAGCTTTAGCGACCAGCTCATCTATCGGCGTCCGAATCCGCTGGGCTTCGTTGCCGAGGGCCACGACAAAGATCTGCCGAACGTTTTTCAAGTCAACGCATTCCGGCTCAGGGCTCCCGAGTTCAATCTGCGCGGCAATCCGCTTCTATGGCGGTTTGACAACCTGGACTGGGCCTTTATCGTGACTGTGCTTCTGAGCTTTGCAGCGATCGTGCTGGTCTATGACGGTATTAATGGCGAGAAACAACGAGGTACCTTGCGCCTGATGATGTCTCAACCGGTGTCGCGCGCAACCATCCTGCTTGGGAAATATTTTAGTGCTGCGATCGTGCTCATTATTCCACTCATGGCAGGGATTCTGTTGGACATGCTCATCCTCGGTCTTGGAGGCTCCGTCCAGTTCGAAGCGGGCTTCGTATGGAGGCTGACGATCAGTTTCGTGTTGAGCGTGATCTACATTTCTCTTTTTGTGCTGCTTGGGCTGTTCCTCTCGGCGCGCAGCAAGACGCCGGTCATCAGCTTGGTTTCGGGGCTCCTGATATGGGTATTCCTGGTAATCGTCATTCCGGCTGGCGGGAATCTGACTGCGCGGGGATTCGTGCGCCTGCCCACAGAGGATCGAGTCCAGGAAGAGGCACAGCGCGCCTGGGGCGAGGCGGTTGAAAACTACAACCAGCGCCATCCTCATCCGGATAATTGGATCATGAGCGGCAGGTGGTCTCCCGGCGAACCCTTGCTGCGGGCATTCGAAGCCGATCAGGCATGGGGCCGGGTTTTCCAGGCTTATCAGGACAGCAAGATATCCCAGATCAAGCTGGGGCTGAAGATTGCGGCATTCTCGCCGGCAGCTCTCCTGACAGAGACTTTGGAAAGAACGGTTGAGTCCGGAATTCCCCATTACGAGAACTTTTTGAAATCGGCGCGGCGCTATCAGATAGAGCTGGCGAGCTACCTCGACAGCAAGTTTCCCTTGGACAAGACATATCCGTTGAAACGCGACCAGGCTACTGATCGTGTCTTGGGCGGCATGCAGGTGGATTTTGCCTCCATCCCCAAATTCGAAGACCGGCCGGCGCCGGCATCCGAAATGGCCGCCCCCCTGCTCCAGAACGCTGCGATTCTGACCTTGATCAACCTCATCCTGTTCACTGCCGCCTTCGTCTCGTTCCTGCGCTACGACGTCCGCTGACCCCTCCCCTCGGTGTCGGACCCAGGCAAGCCCCTCGGACCCACGTAAGTTAAATACCTGCAGCAGATATGCGGAAGAGGGGTTGCAGCCCAATTGGGATTGGGGCCGTTTTCGGCTCTTATGTTTCCGTTAACCTATAGAAGACATTAAATTTGTCCTGGTCCTACCCCGGTAACGTCCATGTGGTAGTCGCGCATTTTGTTGAAGAGGGTCTTGCGGCTGATGCCCAGGCTTTCGGCCGTAGCGGTCCGGTTGTCATGGTGTTGGGCAAGACGGGAAATGATCAGCATTTTCTCGAGGCGCTCTGTGGCTTCCTTGACGGCGTCGGCGAGCTTGATCGTATCGTATTCCACACCGTGGGAGAGCTCTCTGCCACGCATTTCACCTCGGATACGGGGTGGAAGGTCGGACGGCATCAGAGTGTGGCTATCGCAAAGGATCATGGACCGGCACAGAGTATTCTCCAGCTCCCGCACATTTCCGGGCCAGTCGTAGTGCAATAGCAGCTGGCGTGCTGCCGGGCTGACCGATTTGACCGCAAGCTTCAGCTCCGACTGGAAGCGGTCAAGCAGGTGGTCGACCAACAGGGGCAGATCTTCGATCCGATCCCGCAAAGGGGGGAGCTTGATGTTGACGACGTTGATGCGCCAAAAAAGGTCTTCGCGGAACTCCCCCTTGCGGACGGCCCGTTCCAGGTCCTTGTTGGTGGCCGCGATGACCCTCACATCGACTGGGACCGGTTCGCGCCCGCCCACGGGCGTCACTTCGTGTTCCTGCAGAGCACGCAGCAACTTCGCCTGAGCCTCGAGAGACAGATCCCCCACTTCGTCGAGAAAGAGTGAGCCGCCGGCAGCCAGCTCGAATCTTCCCTCCCTGCTTTCGCGCGCTCCGGTAAAGGCGCCCTTCCGGTGCCCGAAAAACTCGGCCTCGATCAGATCCTGAGGGATCGCGCTGCAATTCACGGCGACAAACGGAGCGGCGGCTCGTCGGCTGCGGCGGTGAAGCGCGCGCGCGACCAGCTCCTTGCCGGTTCCCGACTCGCCGGCGATCAGAACCGTAGCATCGACGCCCGCGACTTTCGCCATGATTCGGAAGACTTCCCGCATCGGGGGACTGATCCCGACGATCTCGTTGAAGCCGTAGCGCGCCTCCAGCTCCGTCCGCAGGTCTTCGAGTTCCGCATTCATGCTGCGCATACGCAAGGCGCGGTCGATGATCAGGAGAAGTTCGTCATTGTCGAAAGGCTTGGCCAGGTAGTCGAAGGCGCCGAGCCGCATGGCTTCGACCGCCGAGCGGATCGTGCCAAAGGCGGTCATCATAATGCAGTCCGCTTGCGGCGCCCGCTCCAGCAGTTTCTGCAGAACCTCCATGCCCCCCATGCCCGGCAGGCTGATGTCGAGCAGAATGATATTGGGCTGAAACTCCGGCTGTAGCGTCAATGCTTCCTCGCCGGTTTCTGCTTCCAGGACCGCGTGCCCGCCCTCCGCGAGCAGGACCGACAGGATGCGGCGAATCTGTTTTTCGTCATCGACAATCAGAATGCGACTCACTTCAGACCTCCGACATCAGATATGCGAACTCGGAAGTTGTGGAACTCGACATCATAGCAGCGGGAAGCGCAGCGTTACTATCGTTCCTTTGCCGACCTCGCTGGCGAGGTCTATCTCTCCCTCATGCCGATGAACGATCCCGTGGCAGACGGATAAACCTAAGCCCGTCCCCTCCCGTTTGGTGGTGAAAAATGGATCGAAGACCTTGTCCAGGTGTTCAGACGGAATTCCTGTTCCGGAGTCGCTGATTCTGATCTGGACCCAGCGGCCGGCGACCGGAGTCATTCCGGCCTGCCATTCCTCGACGGTTGTCTGGAGACGGCCTCCGTCGGGCATGGCCTGAAGGGCGTTCAGCAGGAGATTGAGAAAGACCTGCTTGAGTTGTCCGATGTCCCCCATGATCTGGAAACGGTGAGCCGTTTCCGCGAGCTTCACTTCGACCCCCTGGCGCTGAGCCTGGGCACTGACCAGGGTGAGCGACCGGGCGAGCACATCCCCGATGTCGACCGGCTCCGGTACGATCTCACCAAGACGGGTCAGGCTGAGCAGACCATTGACAGTGCGATCAATGCGATCTACTTCGGTCAGCAACTCCTGCAACAGCGCTCGCTTTGGATTGGACTCCTCGTATTCGTGCACGGCGTATTGGATTGTGGACCGGATCGCGGTGAGCGGATTGCGGATTTCATGTGCGACGCCCGCGGCGAGCTGGCCGGCCGCGGCAAGGCGCTCGGCCCGGTAAATGCGCCGCAGGCGCTCGCGCTGCTCGTGATACAGGTATGCATTCTCGAACGCCAGGCTGGCCTGGCCCGCCAGCAGCTGGAGCAGCTCGAGGTCGTGGGGGGACAAATCCCACCCGGCTTTCTCCGATCCCAGCATGATGATGCCGGTAAGACGATTCAGCGAAATCAAGGGGACGCAAAAACGGATCTGCAACCGGCCGAGCATCTCCTGCTCTGCTTCGCTCAGGTATTCGTCCACCCCGGATGTTCGGGGCACGATAAGGCAAGTCTCGTTGACGAGAAGCCATTTGGCCAGACGCCCGTGCCGGCGCAGAGGAGAATTGCCCAAGACGTTCAAGTCGAAACCGAGGCTGAAGGTGGGCTTGAATGTGCCTCTCTCGGGATCGAGCTGCAAGATCAGAATCCGATCACATGCGAACAGCTCGGTCAGCCGCGCTCCGATGCTGGCCTGGAGTGATTCCGGATCGACGATGAGGAGCAGGGAGCGATTGAAGTCCTGCACGGCCTGCCGGCTGATGGCCCTCTGCCGCCGGAATCCTGCCGGGATCTTATGTATTTGCACCATAGCCTCTCATGCCGCAAGAATTATAAGACCGCCCGGCACTCGCTGGCAAAAACGATAACCATGAAATATGTGGGAACCCACGAAAAGACTCTCGTGTGTTTCGTGAGTTTTGCGGGCTCTGCTCAGGACTTTATCAGTTGGGCGGCGTATTTCATGAAGGCGATGAACTTCTCATCCTGCCTGATGGGATCGAAGTCCTTCTCCGTGCGGAGAGCTTCCAGGTTTGTAAATCCGTTGGTTAGGGCCTGCTGCAGGTTCTCCACCGCACGCTCAGCGTTGCCCATGGAGGCATAGAAGCGCGCCATGAAGTAATTCTTTTCCGCGCTGCTTTTCTGTGCAACCGCGGCCACCAGGCCGTCGCCGACGGATCTCTTCATAATATCGGGGTCGAGGCTGAGTCCCTTCCTCAACTCCTGCAAGCCCTTTTCATATTTCCCTTTCTCGAAGAGGAGGGTTCCCAGGTTGATGTGAAATGACGCCTCATCGTTTTTCAAGCCGATAGCTTTGCGGAAGTACGCCTCCGCCTTTTTCTTATTGTTGTCGGCGAAGTAGACAGAACCCAGGTTGTTGTATGAGAAGGAATACTTCGGATCGAGCGCGATGGAGCGATTAAAGGCCGAGATCGCCTCCGGGTAGAAACGGAGCCGGGAATAGGTAATCCCGAGCTTGTTCTGGACGTACTCGCTGTTCGGATTGAGCCGCCCTGCTTCCAGGTATTTGATCAGAGCAGCATAGTAATCCTTGCGCGCGAATGCGATATCGCCTTCTGTCGCCACCGTGTTTGCCCGTGCCAGGTCCTCGGGTGCGACTGGAACCCGCACTGTCGCAGGTCTGCAGCCCGCAGCCGTGCACAGCAGGATCGACACGAGGGCGGTCATGGCAATACGGCTCGCCCATGGGCGAAGCCCTGGAGGGCTCATCCTGCTCCCTGTATGCCTGCCTCGGTGTGCAAACATTTAAGCATATCTTAGGCTTTCCTGATTTTTGGCGCAAGCCAATGCCGATGTCCGGCGACAGTATGTGAATCAGATCAGCCCGAGCTCAGCGATCGACAAGCCACTGGGGCGCGAAGGCTCCCGGAATCGTTGTCCTTGACGGGCTTTTTGTCGCCGCTGAATCCTGGAGGCTCGGCAGTCTTCCGCTGGAGCGTGACTACAGCGTTCCTACGAAGCTCGAGGCCTTGATGTTGAAGTCGATCGTGCGCTGGAGGACGATCAAATCCAACGGCACCTGGTAATGGATTTGGACCTGCACCTGCCCGGCAAGGCGCTCGATCTTGATATCCTCCCGCTTGAGGCGGATCTCGTTTTTTTTCGCCACATCCAGGATGTTTTGCGCCAGGACCTCGTCCGAGAAGAAATGAGCGCCGGCACGGGTGACTTCCGTGCTGACGTCTCCGGACAGGCTCTTGTAAGCAAAATAGGGCGGGCCAGCCCGCACCCCGATGAGGATCATGACGCCGAGGAGGATGATGGAAACAAGGCAGCCCAGCGCACCCTTCCCCTCGGAGCTGTGTAGCATGTGGATGCTTTTCATTGTGGGTCGCATAACTATTCCTTCGGGGGGAATTCTCTCCAGGACTGATCGGCCGGCGCCGGCAATTTCGTTAGTGGAGATTCACGGATGTCCATCGGTACCCGACAGGACCGCAAACCATTATTCAACCTTGAGGACTGCCAGGAAGGCTTCCTGGGGGATCTCGACTTTACCCAGCTTTTTCATGCGTTTTTTGCCCTCCTTCTGCTTCTCCAGGAGCTTGCGCTTGCGGGTGATGTCCCCGCCGTAGCACTTCGCGATCACGTTCTTACGCATCGGGCGCACCACTTCGCGTGCGATCACCTTGCTGCCGATAGCGGCCTGGATCACAACCTCGAACATCTGCCGCGGGATCAGCTCCTTCATCTTGGCGGCCAGAGCCCTGCCGCGCTGCGGCGCATTGTCCTGGTGGACAATGAGGGAGAGGGCGTCCACAGGCTCGCCGCTGACGAGGATGTCGAGCTTCACCAGCCGGGACTCTTTGTAGCCCGAGAAGTGGTAATCCAGCGATGCGTATCCCCGGGAGACGGATTTCAGGCGGTCATAGAAATCGAGGACGATCTCGCCCAGCGGGAGTTCATAGGTGATCAGGACGCGGTTGGTCGTGACGTACTCGAAGCCCTTTTGCACGCCGCGCTTTTCCTCCGCCAGTTTCAGAATCGGGCCGACGTAATCGCTGTGCGAGATGATCATGGCCGTGATCATGGGCTCCTCGAACATGAGGAGATCCCCGGCGGGCGGCAGCTTGGAGGGATTGTGTATCTCGACCACCTCGCCCTTTCTGGTCGTGACGCGATAGCGCACACCAGGGGCGGTCGTGATCAGCGACAGGTTGAACTCCCGTTCCAGACGCTCCTGAACGATCTCCATATGCAACAGCCCGAGGAAGCCGCAACGGAAACCGAATCCGAGTGCGCCCGAGGTGTCGGGTTCGTAGTAGAAAGAGGAGTCGTTGAGCTGAAGCTTCTCGAGGGCGTCGCGCAGGTCCTCGTACTGCGCATTGTCCGTCGGATAGAGGCCGGCGAAAACCATCGGCTTCACTTCCTGGAAGCCCGGCAACGCCGCCGCCGTGGGACGCACATCGTCTGTGATTGTGTCGCCGATCTTGCTGTCGGCGACGCGCTTGATGCCGGCGGCGACAAAGCCGACCTCTCCCACCGACAACTCGTCCACTTCCTGGAATTTGGGGGTGATGACACCCACCTGCTCCACGGTAAACGCCTGCTGGATGGCCATGAGCCGGATCCTCATCCCGCGGCGGAGAGTGCCGTCGATCACCCTGATGAGCACAATTACTCCGCGGTAGGGGTCGAACCAGGAATCAAAGACCAGGGCCTTGAGCGGCTTCTCATATTCCCCCCGGGGCGGAGGGCAACGGCGGACAACGGCTTCGAGGATCTCCTCCGTGCCGATCCCTTCCTTTGCGCTGGCGAGAATGGCATCCTTGGCGTCCAATCCGATGATGTTCTCGATCTGCTCCCTGGCGCGTTCGACGTCGGCACTCGGAAGATCGATCTTGTTGATGACCGGCACGATTTCCAGGTGATGGTCCAGCGCCAGATAGGTGTTGGCCAGGGTCTGGGCTTCAACCCCCTGGGATGCGTCGACAACCAGAAGCGCACCCTCGCACGCGGCGAGGCTGCGTGAAACCTCATAGGAAAAATCGACGTGGCCCGGAGTATCGATGAGATTCAGAAGGTAGTCGTTGCCGTCCTCGGCGTGATATTTCAAGCGTACGGCGTGGGCCTTGATGGTGATGCCGCGCTCCCGCTCCAGGTCCATGGCATCCAGCACCTGGTCGGCCATTTCCCGCTTGGTGAGAGCACCTGTGAGTTCCAGCAGGCGATCGGCTAGGGTCGACTTGCCATGGTCGATGTGGGCAATAATGGAAAAGTTGCGTATGTATGCCTTGTCGGTCACAACCCCAGATCCTCTTTCGATGATTCACCGCAAACCTCGAATAGTAGCATATCGGGTAGATACCCGACATCACCACGTGCAGAAATCCTGGCGCAGAAGCAGCAGTCATGCCTTCTCCGCGCCATGGGCGTTCTTCGGTTTTGCGACCAATGTCTACCATTTGCTCATATGGTGGTGATCTACACTCTGGCCAGCCTGGTCATCCCCAAGGAGACCTGGGCCACATCTTTTTCTTTCCTCGCAAGCGCCTCGCTCCTGGGCGCTGCTATCGGGTCGGTGGCCGCCGGAATTCTTACGCACTTGAGCATCCGGGCTATTTTTTTCTTCAACGGCAGTGTTTTTTTCCTGCTTCTGATATATGCGTGGAAATCAATTGGGCCCGCAATTCGCGCGGCACATACGACCTCCGAGTTCCGACCTCCGATCTGAACCGGTTCGGTGAAATTGGGTGCATGCGGTCATCTTCAAACGTCCTGGAGTGCCCTGCTTGCGCGCGAAAGGCCGTTCCGGATATAACTGATGGGAATCCTGCCCCCACAGGTTTCAATTATTAGTATAGGTTCAGTAGGGACGGGCTTTGGCCCGAATTATTCGTGAAGCAGAACCGAACGCCGGTGAAAGGTAACAAAATTGGACGCGGACACACGCTGGCGCCTGCGGCGCGGCAAAAGCTCCTGCACGCCGACCAAGACCGAACGGTCAGCGTCTGTCAGCGTTTTCCCGCGTCCAAAAATTTCTTTTGATCGCATATTCATGGATGATCCGGGTTAGCCCGTGGTCGGATCCCAGGCTTTCATGCGTCACAAGGCGCGGGGAAATTGCTTCCAGTCTCGGAGGGCGTAAGTCGGAACTCGGCGGTCGGCGGCTAGCGGTGGCGGCCCACTCCCACTCTTTTGCAGTACTGTCTAACCGGGCACCTGCTGCACCACGGCGAAATCGGCACGCACATATTCTGGCCGAAGGTTACCAGGAGGTCGTTGTAGGACTTCCAATGCTTCTTCGGGAGCCTGTCGCGCAGCGCATATTCGGTTTTCTCCGGCGTTTTTGTTTTGACGTAACCCCAGCGATTCGAAATGCGGTGCACGTGGGTGTCGACGCATATGCCGTAACGGCCGTAGCCGAGCGTGATCACCAGGTTGGCTGTCTTGCGTCCGACTCCGGGGAGTTTCAGCAGCTCCTGCATGTCGGGCGGAACTTTCCCGCTATAGTCCCGCAGCAGAATCCGGCAGGTCTCTTGAAGATTTCGCGCCTTGGTATGATAAAAGCCCACGGGAAAGATCAGCTCCTCAATTTTCGCGATCGGGAGCGACACCAGGGTTTCGGGCGTGGGGGCGCGCGACAGGAGGCGACGCGAAGCCTGGCCGGTCACGGCATCCTTGGTGCGCAAAGAAAGAATGGTGCTGACCAGGGTTTCAAAAGGGCGGTCGGCAGCGCGCTCGGCGACGGCGCCGACTGCCGGGACTTTCCATTTCAAGACTTCCCTCCGCAGAACGCGCAATATCCTTTCGATCGTGGCTGTTTTCATCACTGAAACCTTCACAAGCCGCAAGTAGCACCGGAGGCCGGCAGAGCCCGCATCTCCTGTGTCTTTGTGATGTGCTTTTATTTCTTGCTGATTGTCTCCCTCTGGAGCTCGATGCGCCCCTTGGGAGTTTCGCCTTCCACGGGGACGTCTTGATAGCGATCCAGGACTTCCATGCCCTCCACGACTTTGCCGAAGACGGTGTGCAGGCCGTCGAGATTGGCCGCGTCGCCCAGGCAAATGAAGAAGGAGGTCTCTGCGCTGTCCGGCTCATCGTAGCGGGCCATTTTTCAGCCTCGTGTCCATGCCCGGAACATATATCCGCTTTCCCGGATCAATGCAAGAACCGTGATCCCTACCGCAAAGGCTCCCGGACTCAAAGAGCGTTGCGGTATAATAAAGGTTTTGAATGTAATCCGACATGACCAAGAAGTCCTCGCAAACCGAAAATGAGCTTTCCTACTCGAACGTCCCGTACGGAAGAGCATTGATCCACTCCTCGAAATTCGAGATCAGCACCCCCTTCAAACCGTGCGGGGACCAGGCTGCCGCGATTGAGAGCTTGATGCACGGTCTTGGGGACGGGGAAAAACACCAGGTGCTGCTCGGGGTCACGGGTTCAGGCAAAACATTTACCATGGCGAAGGTGATCGAAGCTCTCCAGCGTCCTACTTTGGTTCTCGCCCACAACAAGACGCTGGCGGCTCAGCTTTACCGGGAATTCAAATCCTTCTTCCCCAACAATGCGGTCGAATACTTCGTTTCCTACTATGATTACTACCAGCCGGAAGCCTACATTGCGGCGACGGACACCTACATCGAGAAAGACGCCCTGATCAACGACGAAATCGATCAACTGCGGCACTCAGCCACACGATCCCTGTTCGAGCGCCGGGATTGTATCATCGTCGCCAGCGTATCCTGCATCTATGGTCTGGGGTCGCCGGAAGCCTACTACGGCATGCTCCTCTTTCTGGAGAAGGGACAGCGTATCAAGAGGGATGAGATCCTGCGCCGCCTCGTCGAGATGCAGTTTACGCGCCAGGATTTCGAACTGGAACGCGGGCATTTCCGGGTGCGTGGAGATGTGGTGGAGGTGTACCCCACCTACGAGGATTACGCGATTCGCATCGAGATGTTCGGGGATGAAATCGACTCGATCGCGCAGATCGATCCGGTCACCGGCCGCACCCTGAAGAAGCATGAGCGTCTGCCGATCTACCCCAAATCACACTATGTTCAGCCCCGCGACCAGCTTTTGCACGCCATTGAAACCATCAAAGAGGAGCTTGAGCAATGGCACACGCACCTGATGCAGGAGGGGAAGGAGCTGGAAGCCCACAGGGTGCAGCAGCGCACCTTGTTCGACCTCGAGATGATGAAAGAACTGGGCTACTGCCGCGGCATCGAGAACTATTCGCGCCACCTCACGGGACGCCTGCCGGGCGAGCCGCCTCCGACCCTGCTTGACTACATGCCCCGCGACTGGATGCTCTTCGTCGACGAAGCGCACGCGACGATCCCGCAGGTGCGCGGCATGTACTTCGGGGACCGCTCACGCAAGGAGAACCTGGTGAAGTACGGATTCCGGCTGCCATCGGCGCTGGACAACCGGCCTCTCAACTTCCAGGAATTTGAGGAGCGTGTGAACCAGGTGGTGTATGTGTCGGCGACTCCCGGGCCCTATGAACTTACCAAATCGGGCGGGGTGGTCGTGGAACAGATCGTGCGCCCGACCGGGCTCACCGACCCCGAAGTCGAGATACGCCCGGTGGCGGGGCAGGTAGACAGCCTGATGGAAGAGGTTCGGCTGCGTGCCGAGCGCAACGAGAGAGTGCTGGTCACGACTTTAACCAAGCGCATGGCCGAGGACCTCGCCGATTATTATACCGAACTCGGCCTGCGGGTTCGCTACCTGCACTCCGAGATCGAAACGCTGGAACGGGTGCGGATACTCGCTGCACTGCGTGCAGGCGAATTTGACGCCCTGATCGGGATCAATCTGCTGCGGGAAGGACTGGATCTTCCCGAGGTTTCGCTCGTGGCCATTCTCGACGCCGACAAGGAAGGATTCCTGCGCTCCACGACCTCACTGATTCAGACTATGGGCCGGGCGGCGCGACACATCAACGGCAGGGCGATCCTCTTCGCCGACGCCCGCACCGGCTCCATGGAGGCTGCCATCGAGGAGACCAACCGTCGGCGCGCAGCCCAAAAGCGGTACAACGAAGAGAACCACATCATTCCGCAGTCCGTGATCAAGCCGCTTGATCCCGAGATGATCCGGATCTACGAGGGCGACTACTACGAAATGCCGGAAGTGGCCGAAGCCGCCGGGTGCTATTCTTCGCCCGAAGAGTTGGAGAAGCAGATCCAGCACCTCGAGAAGGAAATGCGGGAGGCGGCCCGGCAGTTCGAATTTGAAAAGGCCGCCGCCCTCCGCGATCAGATCAAGAAACTCAAGAAAACGGAGATGGAGTTTCTTACCCCCGGGGCCGCATCATGATTTACTCCGTTCAGTCGGGTGGGCCGTTGCGCGGCACAGTCCAGTGTCCGGGCGACAAGTCGATCTCGCATCGCTATGCCATGCTGGCGGCACTTGCCCGGGGAAAATCTGAGCTGCGGCAATTCGCGGGGAGCGAGGATTGCCGGAACACCCTTCGCTGTCTAGGTGCGCTGGGCGTGGAAATCCGCACGCAGGGGACGTCCGTCTTCATCTCGGGCAACGGGATCCGGGGTCTGAAACCGCCCGCCGCGCCCCTGGACGCAGGGAATTCCGGCACGACCATCCGCTTGCTCTCCGGCATCCTCGCCGGCCAGCCTTTCGCTTCCGTCCTCACCGGAGATGAATCGCTCTCCCAGCGCCCCATGGGAAGGATCATCCAGCCCCTCAGCCTCATGGGCGCGCAGATCGGCTCCCGCGAGGGCGGACTGCCACCGTTGAGTATCCGCGGCGGCAACCTGCATGCAATCCGCTACTCTCTGCCGGTTGCCAGTGCCCAGGTCAAGTCCTGCGTGCTGCTTGCCGGTCTGTTCGCCGATGGCCCTACCGCGGTGGAGGAAAGGGTGGCCACGCGGGATCATACCGAGATCGCTCTGCGGCAGTTCGGTGGCACGGTGCGAGAGCGCGAGAGCTGGATCGAGGTTGAACCCGGCCCGACACTCGAGGGACTCCGGCTCGACGTCCCCGGTGATCTCTCGGGCGCCGCTTTTTTCATTGTGGCCGCAGCCCTGGTGCCCGGCTCCGAACTGATGCTGCCGCAAGTCGGGCTGAACCCGCGGCGCCGCACGCTCATTGATTACCTCGACGGCGCAGGTGTGAAGGTGTCGGTCCAAAACCGGTCTGAGAGGGCGGGCGAAGCGCGCGGAGACCTCCACGTACGCTACGATCCCGCTTCCCTGGGAAAGCAGATGCCGCCGATCCGGGCGGAGCTGGCGGCGGCTCTGATCGATGAAATTCCGGTTCTGGCGGTCCTGGGATCACAGACCGGAGGCCTGGAAATCCACGATGCCGGCGAACTGCGCGTGAAGGAAAGTGACCGGATCGCGGCCGTGACTGCGAACCTCCGTGCCATGGGTGCGGACGTCGAAGAACATCCCGATGGGCTTGCGATTGCAGGCCGGCAGCGCCTGCGCGGCACGGAGGTCGACAGCCGGGGCGATCACCGCATCGCGATGGCATTTGCGGTAGCAGGATTGGCGGCCTCCGGTGACACTCGCATCCACAAGGCCGAGTGCGCCGCCGTGAGTTTTCCGGGATTCTACGAGGCCCTCGCGCGCATCCGATCAGGGTGATGAAAGGAGTCGGGAGTCAGAATTTAAAGGCCTGAGGTCGCTTATGGAGGCAGCGCATGGGGCAGCGGAATAGCGTAAGCCATTGCAGGGTCGGCCCCGGATCTGCATTTGTTCACCTGACTCCTGACCTCTTTTCTTGAATGAGCCGATCCAGAATGACAACCCATTCAGGCAAGCCGGGATCCCGAAGAGATTCGATTCTCTACCTTGTTGGATTCATGGGGGCAGGGAAGACCGAAGTAGGGTGTCGGCTGGCCGAATCGCTTGGCTGGCCCTTCGTTGATCTTGACCGGGAGATCGAGAAGCGTGAAGGCATGTCTATCCGCGAGATATTCAAACAGCGGGGAGAAGGGTATTTTCGCGTGCTCGAACGGAGTGAGCTGCGCCAGGTGAGCGTAAGACATAACTCTGTGGTTGCGGTCGGCGGCGGCGGTTTCTGCAATGCCGAGAACCAGAAAATCATCGCGCGCACCGGTACCAGCATCTGGCTGAATGCGCCGCTGGAAACGCTGTTTGCACGCTGCAGCGGCGATCCCGCCTCACGGCCCTTATTTGCGAACATGGAGGAAATGGCGCGGTTGCTTCAGAGCCGGCTCCCGTTCTACGCCAAGGCCCAGCTGCATATCCAGGTTGCCGGCCTCAGCGTCGAAGACATCGTGTGCCAGATACTCCAGACCACGCAGGCCTCAATCAATCCTCTTTCATGAGCGGGACCGCCCGCATGACCGCCAAGATTCGAAAACTCTATGTATGGATCTTTTCGGGCGTCGTCGTCGGAGCCCGGCCCAGGGGAGCTGGCGTTGAGACTTGGGATGGCGGCTATGCCGTAGCACGGGCTCCGTGGTTCTGACTTACTGTCTGGCAGGGGCACGCTCACGCCGCCGCATTGCCTTCAACATCAAATCCCGCAGGCGAGTTCTGGCACGAAAGACCTTGAGCCGCGCGGCCTGCTCTGTGCAGCTCATCACTTCGGCCATCTTTTCATAGGGCACGTCTTCCAGGTCCCGAAGCACAATCGCCTTGCGCTGCTTCTCCGGCAGTTGATCCAACACCTTGTACAACAGGTCGTGAAGATCCCTTCTCTCTTCGCCGGGAGCTTCCTGAATCTCGTCCTGTTTCAACAGGTTTTCGAGGTTTTCCGAGTCCTGGAGGTTGAGTTCGGAGAAGGTTATGGACCGGCGCCGCCGTGCACGCCTCATCTCGTCATAGCACTGGTTGACGGCAATGCGGTAGACCCAGGGGAAGAAGGGCCTGTTGAGGTCGAATTTGGGAAGCGAAAAATAGACTTTGGAGAAGACTTTCTGGACGATGTCTTCCGCATCGCCGCGGCGCCCCATGTTGTGATAGACGACGTTGAACAGAGTTTGCTGGTACTTCCGCACCAGCTCCTCGAAAGCAGTGTCATCGCCGCTCTGACAGCGGCGCACCAGGGTCTGATCTTCAGCTGAATTCTCTTTCCGCCACACTACGGTATGCCCCATCCAGATACTGCCGTACTTGCGCTGAGGTGTTTGGCATTCGGATGATGGATGATCCGTCCCTCGGTCGGGACCTAGGAAGTCACAGTTCCGCTCCGGTCACAGTGTCACTTCGCGTCTTTTTCGAGGCCGGGTGCCAATCCGGAGCTCGGAGCAGTGCGCAGATGATAGTGGGCTCTGTTGCTGATGACCTGTTTTACGTAGCCTCGAGTTTCGCTGAATGGGATGCGTTCCACAAACTCCGCGACGTTCACGTCTCCAAACTCCTGCAACCAGCGATCGACCCTGTTGTCGCCCGCATTATACGCCGCCAGCGCCAATTCTACCTTGCCGCCGTATCGCTGGAGAAGGGAGGCCAGGTAGCGCGTGCCCAAAGCCACGTTGGTCTCCGGGTTGTAGAGCCTGCTGACCGTGTAGCGTGCGATACCTGCTTCGCGCGCCAGGATGCGGCCGGTGGATGGGAGCACCTGCATCAGTCCGCGCGCATTGGCCTTGGAACGGGCGGACTCTTGAAAAGCGGACTCCTGCCGTATCAACGCGAGAACGAGGTCGGGATCCAGATGGTTTCGAAGGGCATGCTGGGCCACGAGATTGAAGTGGCGTACAGGGAAAAGTATGTCCCAAACCTCATCAGGGAGCGATGCGGAGGGAAGATCCAGATAGTCCGGAAAGGCCCGGCGCAGCGTCGAGATGGCGCCGAAGAAATTGTCCTTGCTCTGGTAGATGCGGGACATGCCGTAGCATAGAACTTTGTCGTTGCCGCCGTGGCCGGCATAGCCACGCTCCAACTCCACCAGTGCCAGGTCGAGAAGCCCAGCCGCCACGAGTTGGCGAGCACGCTCAATCACCCGAAGCGTCGCGGCGGAAGGCTCGGGAATAGTGGCCGGCTCGGGCAGGATTGTATCGAGCTTCCGGCTCACCTGCGCGAAGTCGATGGTTGTGGGGGCGAGAGTGGTTGTCGGGCTTGGGGATACCATCGCAGCCAGAGCCTCCCGGGCTCGTTGGCCATAGTAACTGTTGTTGGCGAGAAACTGGACGCGGCCGTACAGGGAGGCAGCCTTGTCCGGATCTCCGAGATTTTCGAAGCAACGACCCATCCAGTAAGCCGGCGCACTGGCCGCACCCGGGCTCGGATTAGCCTGCAGATACTGCCAGAATCCGTTGAGCGCTTCTTCATAGTGCTTTCCCGAATAGGAATACAGCGCCAGCTTCCACAGGGAACGCTCAATGTACTCCCCTTTGGGAAAGCCTCGGGCAATCGCCTGGTAGGCTTCGCGAGCTGCTTCTATTTTGTTGTCGACATCATAGTACGTGGCAACCGAATAGAGCAGTTTCTCGGTGAATGGCGACTGGGGAAACAGCTGCAGCGCCCGGTCCCGGGTCTTCAGGAAACCGGCTTCGTTGCCGAGGCCGCGGTAGCAGACGCCCTCGAGATAGTTGGCCTGGGCCGCGAGGTTGGGATCCGTGACACGGCGCAGATAGCGGAGTGCCTCGGTCAACCGCCTCAGGTTGGTGTCCGCGTCGCTCAGCAGCAAGTATATTTTCCCCTCCCCAGGCCCGGGCAGGCGAGCGCTTTCCAGTTTCAGGAGCAGCGTTCTGGCCTCCAGGCTTCTGCCGGCGCGGATCAGGTTTTCACTGCGCCGCACAAGCATTTCCCGGTTTTCAGCTTTCGTCAAGAAAGCCGGAGAGAGGGCGCGCAAGCGTCGTTCCGCGAAGTCCGCCTCACCGGAATCGACGTGATCGGTGAAGATATGGAGATAAATCCGGGCTGCTTCTGCGCCCTTGCCCCAGGCTTCCAGTGCCTGTCCCCGCAGGCATGATACTCCGGCATCCTCCTTGACCTGCGCGCTGTCGAGAGTGCCGAGTGCCGCCGTGGGATCGTGGAGGATCAACAGCGCCTGGGATTGACCCTGAATGGCTTGCGCCAGAACCGGTGAATCAGGGTACTGGCTCTGAAGCGCACGGAAGAGATCGAGCGCCTCCTTCCCCTTTCCCAATTCCAGGCAAGCCCTGGCCTTGTATAGCAGAATATAATCCGCCACGGCGGTGGACGCGGCGGCTGAGAGATCGGGGAATGCGGCTGCGGCCGCTGCGAAAAGGCCGCTGGAGAAGTTTCCCATCCCTGTCCCGAATGCGCCCAGCGTCGCCTGGAGAACGGAGGAATACTTATAGCTGAGCGGGTCAAGGGTGGCGGAAAGCTGCGCGGACGCATTTCTGGTGTCTTTGACGGCAGCGACCGAGGAGGCGACGAGGAAAAAGACAACCACCCGGATAAGAAGTCGCCCGGTGCCGGGGACCTTGGGTGATTCCGGATAGATCGGCTCGGATTTTAACTGATGCAGCTGCAAGTCCGTCTAGCCTTCGACTCGGGGTCCGGGATAGTCGCCCCCGAGTGTGGAAGGGTCGTTGTCCCCGAGGATACGAATCACCTCATCGTGGAAATAGTCGACCTTGCGGGAGACCAGGGGCGAAACCCGTTTTTCGTACATATCGCGGCTGCGATCGATATCGCGTTTGAGCCGTGTGTATAAATCCCTGTTGTTGCGTCCCTCCATGACCCGCTGTTCATTATAGAGCTTTATTTCAGATGCCAGCAATCGTGCAAATCGTCTTGCGTCGGCGTGAAGCTTTTCTTCTTCCGTCAGGGGCTGGACCTCTCTCAGCACAGCGGTCCTGACCGGTTCCGGCGCTTCGGGTGCAGGAGGTTCCATTTCGTCGGCAGCGGCCTCGGCGACCGTGGGTGGCGGCTGCTCCCGTTCCGGCACAGCGGCTGCGCTTTCGCAAGCCTCCGGCGGTTGCCCGGCTTCCAGTCCTGAGTCGGCAGCAGGGGGCGGTTCGAGGATGACGGCGTGCGATTCAGCTTCCTGGGCGCCGGGCTCGACATGGAGTTCGGGCGGGACAGCTGCTTCCGGCGTGCCTTGCTGCGGCACGTTGTGGGGTATCGGCGCCTCTGCCGGAGTCATCAGAGGGGCTTCTGCCACGGGCTTTGCCGCAACGCCTGCTGCCGCGGCGGGGACCGCTTCCACAGCAGGTTCTCCAGCCGCCCGATGGGCGGCTGGAACCGAGGCGGAAGATCTTGCCACCTTGATCTCATGCAGTACCTTGAGAGCCATGTTTTCAACACACAGCCCGGTCAGGTCCATCAAAATGCAGAGCGGTTCCAGATCGCAGCCGCGCCCTTCCGCGGCTGAAGCGAGTAAGACAGCGACAGGGCGTCCGATGGCCTTCATGGGGAAAGCATGCCACGGCCCTTCCATCCCGCCGGACAGCAGCTGCGGAAGGACCGTTTCCCGGGAGAGGTCATGGGCAGTCGTCAATCCGTCCGCCTCGAGCGCGTTGCGCAACAGGGGGGTCTCCGAGAGCGCAAAGACGCACTTGTTGAGCTTTTGCGCCGCCTCTTCGGTGAAGCCTCGCGATGACCACCCGACAAACTGGGCTCCGCGCGTAACAAACAGCGCCAACCGTGGAGCATACCGGTGCGCTCCGTCTAGCAGAGAGATCAGGATCTCCTCCTGCGTTTCTTTGCGCCGAAGGTCATGAGCAAAATGCGCGAGATGCAGCATCTCATCAGCCCGGCGACGCGCTCCTTCCAAAGCTCTCTCTGAAACGGCATCCGAAATGATCGCCTCCACCGCCGGGATTTCGATTTCAAGAATCGGCG
Source organism: Terriglobia bacterium (assembly GCA_020072565.1). Taxonomy (NCBI): domain Bacteria; kingdom Pseudomonadati; phylum Acidobacteriota; class Terriglobia; species Terriglobia bacterium. The sequence continues at coordinate 123,271 of JAIQGI010000020.1, read as the reverse complement.
CCAGTCGCTGGGCAATCTGAGCTACGGAAGCGGCGAGACTGGATTGGAGGGTACGCAACTCCTGTTCGAAGCCGTGAATATGTGTTGCCAGCGTTCGACGAGTCTCCTCCTGGAGCCGACTGGCATAATCCTTACCGGAGGGCATGTGTCACTCCTGATCAGCCTAAATATTGAAATGGGGCTTCCCTAAAGAGAAACTCTCCATAGGGGCCGGATAAACATTTCCTTGCTCTAGGGCAGATCGGTAAAAATGCGGCAAAACCTTAATACTTGCACCGTTTCCAAATGGGTCTTTCTCATTCCCCGGGCGACGTTGGGCACCGTCCGGCTGCAATTCAAGCGCGTCTACGTTATCACGGCTCGGCTTTCGACTACAAGCTGCATTCCGGCAATGCGTGGACGAAAAAATAGGGTGTTTCTTCTCCACCCCCGCAAAAAAAAGCGGCGGAAACGGTATGGAAAAGGCCGATCCCGCCGCCCACGAAGGAGGTTATTGAATGGGTACTTTATTAGACGAAAAACCGTCTCGGAAAGTTGCCTTTTTCATACTTTTATCTGAACGGGATATCCGCATCATTCCAGAATCGGCACGCCGCCAGGATCATAACAAGGTATGCGTCCCTTCGGGAAAGGGCTTGGACACCGTATAATACTGCACATGCAGAAGTCCAAGTGCGGCAAGGCGCTTCTATGGGTTCTGGCATTCGGACTGCTTACTGAGACGGCCCTTTTTACAGCTTGCGCCGAGGGCCCGCAAGCCCCGGCCACGCCGGTTGATCCTGTGTTGCGAGCCAGGAGAGAACGGGACATTGCGTTCAAGTCGGATCCTCAATCCCCCATTCCGGCACAGGACCGGACTCGCTTCCAGGGCCTCGAATACTTCCCGCTTAACCCTGATCTGCGTTTCCGTGTGCAACTCAACCGCTACCCCGTTCCTGAACGCATCAGGATGGCTACCAATACCGGTGAAGTGAGGGATGGCCTGAAGTATGGCTACTTCGAGTTTCGTGCCGGAGGAGTAGCTTGCCGGCTGCAGGTTTATCGCCTGGATGACAATGATAATCCCGGGCAACCCTCTCTGTTCATACCGTTTCGAGATGCCACGACCGGAAAGGAAACCTATGCGGCGGGCCGTTATCTGGACCTGCGGGAGAATACCTCCGGTCTCTACGACCTCGATTTTAATCGGGCTTACAACCCGTCTTGTGCTTACGGAGGGGACTTCAGTTGCCCCATTCCTCCGGAGGAGAACCGGCTCTCGATCCAGATCCGGGCCGGAGAGAAGGACTATCCGCACGCACCCATTCATTGAGTCCGCGCACGTCATGGCTCATCAGCCCATGATACGGCAAAAAGAAACGCTCGCAGGCACGTGTCCCGCGAGCGCTTCTTGTTCTACTGCGGTGAGGGGCTTCTCTGATACGTCCGGATACGAACTGAGCTGTCTGGGTGAGCGCCGGTGAAGGGATAAGGAGCGCTGCAAATGCTGGTGTTCGCACCAGCATCGGAATCCTCTCAGTCCCACCACATAAAGCAATTCGCATGCCTGATTTGCCAGGCCGGACGTTTGATGATAAAATATCAACATGATAAATATTTGATAAAATAGTACTTGTTTAATCATGAAATAATCTGGACCTCCCAATAGAATCCGGTCCAGCCGGGATGGTGCAACTGGCAATATTGTAATCAATTCCGACACTTCCAGCGACGATCCCCGGATGATATTGCCGGCGTGAACCACATGTCTTTGACAATAAACGTCTTTTAATTTATTTCCCTTGAATCTGCCCTCTGTAAATATCTTCGACACTCTCACTCATTTTGTTGGGTGCTGAGATCCGCGAGTAACTCGTGAGGGGATGAAGGGGGCAGAATAGCGATCTCCGGCCGCCGTCGAGGCCTGAGCTGCTGTCCTAGCCGTCTCGTAGCTTGCGCCCGGTCCGCCGGCAATTCCAGTGGTGCGGGCAATTCACCAAGCCCGCTCAACTACTTCGAGCAAGCTGAGAGTGCTCCTGCCACATCGATTGCGCTTCTGCCGAGCTCAATACTGATGATCTTCCCCTGCGCGTCGACGACCAGCGTTGCGCGGTTGGCCAAGCCGTTTTCCTTGTTCAGCACGCCGTAAAGTCGAGCAACCTCGCCTTTGGAATCGCTCAGGAGGGGAAAATCGGCCTTGTTCTGTCTGGCGAACTCTTTCTGGTCGGCGATGGAATCAACACTGATGCCCAGCACCTGGGCATTGGACTTCCGGAATTTGTCCATATTATCCCGGTAGCCCTGTACTTCGAGTGTTCAGCCGGAGGTAAAGGCTTTAACGTAGAACGCCAAGACGACTCTACCCTTCCCGAGGAGGCTTGAAAGCCGCACAGGTTTGCCGTCCTGATCCGGCAGGCTGAAGTCGGGAGCCTTGTCACCGACCTTCAGCGTGCCGGTCTGGTTCGCAGGAGGCTGCTGCGCAAAAGCGATGAGAATGCTCCAGGTCAGGAGCAACGGGATACCTGCCACGAGTCGATGATGCATAGGTGGTACTCCTTGAGATGACCCCTGCCTGAAAGGCTACCGCATGCGGCGCGTTAGTCAACCTGGCGACTCGAGCCTGGGGATTATGTTTCCTGACACGGAATTTCTGCGACTTGTTCCCTGTCTGAGACTGTGGTACATAGAGACGAAGCTTTATTGTTTTCCCCACAAGTGCACGAGGCATCCATGGCTGTTCTCTCTGCTGAACTGAAAAAGCTATTAGTCCGCACTAAGCTGACGGTGCTGCCCGAAGACTACCTGGTAATACGACTGCCTCAGGACATCAAACCCATTCCTGGGGAATGGTATCGCCCTGCAACCACTCGATTTGCGGTTTTCATCAGAGAACCGAAGGAGATCAGCCTGATCGTGACGCGCCGAAAGTGGCTGCGGATGCAGAACATTTTTGACAGGCGCACGGTATCGGCTCCCATGAAGGTGATCGGATTTGACCACAAGCTTTCCATGGTCGTCCCTGGCTACATGTCGGTTATTGGGAGCATCTTGGCGAACTCGAAAATCAGTGCGCTGCCGGTCTCTACTCTCTCAAGCGATCATATACTGGTACAGAAGGCCGATCTTCCGCGCGCTGTCCGCCTCCTGCGACATCTCATTCAGAATTGCCACGAGTAGGAAATCATCGAGATTCAGTCCAGCGCCGGAGGAAGTCCGACAGGAAGTTCTCGGGGCCGGCGCCCGCGGCACGCTGGACAAGGTCTTCGCGTGCTGCTGTGATCGCTGTCTGGTAGCTCTCGGCGTTGAGTTTGCCCCTCAGCAATTCCACCCGCAGGAAAAGGAGGAAGGTCTGTAGCGCGTCCGTCATGCAGTATTGGTTGATCTCCTTCAGGCGCCCCTGGCGAAACAAATATTCCACATCCTCGCCGGCGATCATGTATTTCCCGGGCAGCCCGATCAGACGGGCGAGGACATCCAGCGAACCTCGACGCTGAGCCGCGCCGAAATTCGAAAGGAAGTCGCATAGGTCCATGTGATGCGCCTCGCTGTAGCGGCCTCTATAAGTCTGTCTCGATTCCCCGGCTGCGAAATAGCGCGGCAATGACAGCCCGTGCTTCAATCCCTGGATCTCGAGAACCGGCAGATCGAAGCCCCGGCCGTTGAAGGTTACGAGCGTTCCGGCATTGTCGAATATCTGCCAGAAACGCGCTATCAGCTCCGCTTCCGTGAAGCGGTCGATCCCCAGGCAGCCCAGAGAGCGAATCCGGTAATTCTCGTCGGCCTGGAGCGTGGCGATGGCAATTGGAATGTGGAAGGGAATGGGAAAGAAATCGCTCTGCTGGCCGCTCCGTTCCAAAATCTGGTCCCGAGCCTTGTCGTAAGCCTGATCCAGGGTCAGGGCATCTTCCGGGTCATAAAGCTGCTTGACCAGCGCTTTGTCAACCCGGGTCTCGATGTCGAAAACGAGATATCGAATCATATTCCAGCGGTAGCGGAAGCCAGCACCCGTCGCCATTCTGGATGAGGCGCTGCCTATTGTCAAACAGACTCGCTGCACCCGAGATTCGCCCTCAGAACCATGATCTCCGACATCTGACCCCCGGCTTTTCTGATGGACGCTGCCAAAGAGGAGTTTTTAGGGTCCGCAGGGGCTGCCGGCCGCTTTGATTTCAACTTCTTTTTCACCGCAAATGCTGCAGAATGAGCCGGCTGGGGGAATGTTGAGAGCGCTATATATTGTGGTGGGCCCCATGCTGAGGTACAATATATAGAGAGTTTTTGATTGACGCTGCCGTGACTATTGTGTACAAGAGGGAAATCCTCCAGGCAATCCGGCGGGTTGCGGGCTGCTGGAGTGAGCTTCAGTGATCCTTGTCACCTTCATTCGAACACGCGCAATCGGATTCATACGATTTGGGAGGCAGGTATGGAAAGCAACAGGGCAGTGCCTTCGGAACAAGGTGTCGCAGCGAGATATGCGGCAGAGGAGCGGAAGGAAGCCCCGACCGGTGTCGAATTTCCTCGTCATTTCACGCGCAAGGGTGTGTCTCCTTATGATGAAATCGAGTGGGAGAGCAGGACTGCTACCATTTCGAACGAAAAAGGCGAGGTGCTTTTCCAGCAAGAAAACGTGGAGATCCCCAAAGCGTGGTCTCAGACGGCCACGAACATTGTGGTCTCGAAGTATTTCCATGGGCAGGTAGGCACGCCGCAGCGCGAGAACAGCGTGCGCCAGCTGGTGAGCCGGGTCGTCCGTACCATGACCGAGTGGGGTGTCAAAGGCGGCTATTTTGCTTCCGAAGCGGCGGCCGGCGTATTCGGCGACGAGCTTGCGTTTCTCCTGTTGAACCAGTATGTCTCATTCAATTCTCCGGTCTGGTTCAACTGCGGTGTCGAGCCTAGGCCGCAGTGCTCGGCCTGCTTCATCAATTCCGTCGAAGATACCATGGACTCCATCCTGGAACTGGCGCGCACCGAGGGGCGTCTCTTCAAGTGGGGATCAGGCACGGGAACCAACCTGTCTCCATTGCGCTCTTCGCGGGCACGGCTTTCGAGCGGGGGGATTGCCTCCGGTCCGGTCAGCTTCATGAAGGGTTTCGACGCCTTCGCCGGCGTGATCAAGAGCGGCGGCAAGACGCGCCGGGCGGCCAAGATGGTGATTCTCAACATCGATCACCCCGACATCGAGGAATTCATCGAATGCAAGGCCAAGGAGGAGAAAAAAGCCTGGGTTCTGATCGAGGCGGGTTATGACGCAGCTGTCGACGGAGCAGCATACTCCAGCATATTTTTCCAGAATGCCAACAACAGTGTGCGGGTCACGGACGAGTTCATGGAGGAGGTGGAGCGGGATGGCGTGTGGGAGACCAAAGAGCGGCGCACGGGGGATGTCATTCACACATACAAGGCTCGTGACCTGATGAAGAGGATCGCGGCGTCGACACACATCTGCGGCGACCCGGGGATGCAGTTCGACACTACCATCAACAAATGGCACACTTGTAAGAACTCGGGGCGCATCAACGCCTCCAATCCATGCTCCGAATACATGTTTCTGGATGACTCTGCCTGCAATCTGGCTTCCTTCAACCTCATGAAGTTCGTCGACAGCAATGGGGACTTCGATGCTGCGAGCTTTCGCCGGGCCGTCGACATCGTGATCTCGGCCCAGGAGTTCATTATCGACAATGCCAGTTATCCGACTGACAAAATCGCCGTCAACAGTCACGAATATCGGCCGCTGGGCATGGGTTATGCAAATCTGGGCGCACTTTTGATGTACAACGGCCTGGCCTATGACAGCGAGGAGGGGCGGGATTATGCGGCGGCGATTACTGCCGTAATGACGGGAGAGGCTTACCTTCAGTCGGCGCGCATCGCCTCGAAGCTTGGCCCCTGTCCGGGTTATGCCGGCAACCGGGATCCCTTCCTCGAGGTCATGCGTATGCATCGCAATGCTCTGCAAAAAGTCAATCCCAAGCACGTGCCCAAGGATCTGATGCAGGCGGCGCAGGAGGCCTGGGATCTGGCGGTTCTCGAGGGGACGGTTCATGGATATCGCAATGCCCAGGCCACCGTCCTCGCGCCCACCGGCACGATCGGCTTCATGATGGACTGCGACACGACCGGCGTTGAGCCGGATCTCGCCCTGGTGAAATTCAAGAAACTGGTTGGCGGCGGGGTCATGAAGATCGTGAACAACACGGTGCCGACGGCGCTGGCCAAGCTTGGCTATCCGAAAGATCAGGTCGAAGCGATCACCAGGTTCATCGACGAGAACGGCACGATCGAGGGTGCACCGTTCGTGCGGCCGGAGCACCTCACTGTGTTCGACTGCGCCTTCAAGGCTCAGCGGGGCACGCGCTCGATCCACTACCTGGGTCACCTCAAGATGATGAGCGCGGTGCAGCCCTTCATCTCCGGCGCCATCTCCAAGACCGTGAATGTGCCCGAGCACGTCACGGTCGAGGAAATCATGGAAACTTACATGCAGGCGTGGAAGATGGGGGTGAAAGCAATCGCCATCTACCGGGATAACTCCAAGCACACTCAGCCTCTGACTGCGGGCAAAGGCAAGACCGCCACCCAGCCCGCGGAGGCCCCGGCATTCCGGCCCGTGCGCCGCAAGCTCCCCTCTGAACGGCGTGCCATAACCCATAAGTTCACGATCGGGGGGCACGAAGGCTACATCACGGTGGGAATGTACGACGAAGGGCAGCCGGGCGAGATCTTTCTGGTGATGGCCAAGGAGGGAAGCACCATCTCCGGACTGATGGATTCCTTTGCAACGGCAATCTCCCTTGCGCTCCAGTACGGAGTCCCGCTCAGGGTGCTCATCGACAAGTTCGCCCATGTGCGCTTCGAGCCGTCGGGGCACACAGGCAATCCGGAAGTCCCCTACGCCAAATCGATCGTGGACTACATCTTCCGGTGGCTGGCTTCCAAGTTCCTGCCCCGCGATGAGCAGCTTCAGACGGGAGTTCATGTCCGCGACGTTGCTTCCGCGACCGTCCCCGCGCTCACGCCGACAGGCGACAGCGTCGATCCGCTGCAGGGCTTCAAATCCATGTATGCCCTCGATGACGCGCCGACCTGCGCCGGATGCGGAAGCATCATGGTGCGCAACGGATCCTGTTACAAGTGCATGAACTGCGGCGAGACCAGCGGCTGCTCCTAGATCCGACCTCCGACCGGATCCTTCAGCAGCTGGCCGGATGTCGGAGGCCTGCGTCGGTGTTTCTTCTGTGCTGCATCCCTGTTACACTATTGCTCTTTCGAAGCGGATGCGGATGAAATATTTGCAGTTTCTCCTCAGGAATTTGCTGCGCAACCGGCGGCGCACCATTCTCACCGTGACAAGTATCGCCGTATCCCTGTTCCTGGTCACAACTCTGCGGACGGTGCTGACGGAACTGGAGAGCCCGCCGTCGACTCCCGAGTCGGCTCTTCGTCTGATCACGAGGCATCGGGTTTCTCTGGCCAATATGTTGCCTATCGCGTATCGGGCCAAGATCGCGCAGGTGGAGGGGGTGGAAGCGGTCGTCGGGGAGATGTGGTTTGGCGGCGTCTACAAGGATCCCAAGAATTTCTTTCCGCAGTTTTCTGTCGACACCGACCAGTTCTTTGCCGTCAACGCAGACATGGTCCTGCCGGAAAGCGAGAAGGAAGCCTTTCTCGCTGACCGAACCGGCGCTTTGGTGGGGGACAATCTCGCGGAGCGTTTCGGGTGGAAAGCAGGCGATAGGATCCATCTGACCGGGGCTTTGTTCGAGTTTGATCCGGAATTGACGGTGCGCGCCATTTATAGGGCGGGCTCCGATGACGGCAGCAGCCTGTTTTTCCACTGGGAATATTTCAACGAAGGGCTGAAAGCAAGCGGCTTCGCAGGGTCCGACTTCACCGGCACGTTTTCGATCCGTGTCCGTTCGGCCGACGAGGTGGCTGCGGTCGCCGGCCGGGTGGACGAACTCTTTCACAACAGCACTGCCCCCACAAAGACCGAGAGTGAGAAGGCATTCGTGCTCGGCTTCCTGACGATGATGGGGAATGTCCGGTTCTTGATCACTGCGATCTCATCGGTGGTGATCTTCACGATTGTACTGGTCGCATCCAACACGATGGCGATGTCGATCCGTGAACGGATCCGGGAGATCGGCATTTTGAAAGCGCTTGGTTTCAAGAAAGCTCATGTCCTTTCTCTTCTGATCGGCGAGTCCACATTGCTCGCGATGATGGGAGCGCTGATCGGCTCTCTGGGTGCAAAAGCGCTCTTTTCGCGGTTCAAGATTTCGTCCTTTACGGCCGGCTTCGTGCAGCGATTCAACGTGACCATGGGCACCGTGGCGTTATGCGCTGCCATCGGGCTGTTTGTGGGAGTGGTGGCTGCGGGCGTCCCCGCGTGGCAGGCCGCGCGCAGGCAGGTCGTGGATGCGCTGCGCAGAGTCGATTGACGGCTCCCGGCGCCGGACTGGAGCAGATGAATTGAAAATTCCGCTTCGATACAACATAGGCAGTCTCTGGGCCCGGCGTACGGGCACCGTCATGACTGTTTTCGGCATTGGTCTCACGGTATCGATATTTATTACCATGACGGCACTCGTCGCCGGCCTGGAATCAACGTTTGTCGAGACCGGTCATGACGATCAGTTGATCGTGATCCGCCAGGGATCGCTCAACGAAACCAACAGCTACTTCGGCCGCGACCTGTTCCAGGTTGTCCGTTTCCTCCCGGGAATCGCACAGGGGACGGGCCAGGGACCCCTCGCCATCGGGGAGATCGTCGTCAACGTCAACCATACGCGCATGGGAGGCGAAAGCTCGAACATCATCCTGCGGGGCACTTCCGAACAGGTGTTGACGCTGCGGCCTGAGGCGAAGATCGTGGAGGGACGGATGTTCCGGAGCGGACTGCGCGAGGTGGTTGCGAGCCGTTCACTGTCGCGGCGCTTCCAGAACCTGACGCCGGGCGCGACGGTTCGCTTCGGGCGCAGCGACTGGGCGGTCGTGGGCCTGTTCGATACCGGTGGAACCGCTTATGACTCCGAGGTGTGGGCGGATTACGGTGCCGTGGCCCAGGATTGGGACCGCCCGATCTATTCCTCCATACTCTTGCGCGTGGAAAGCCAATCTGCGGCGGAGCTGATTCGCAAGCGCATTGCCGACGACCAGAGAATCAATCTGCAGGCGATCCCGCAGAAGCAGTACTTCGCAGATCAGGCGTCGACTGCCGTCGGGATCAAAATGCTCGGCAACTTCATCGCCGTCATCATGGGCGTCGGCGCATGCTTCGCCGCCATGAACATGATGTACGGCTCGGTTATGTCGCGCTCGCGCGAGATTGCCACCCTGCGAGCGATCGGCTTCCGGAGAAGAAACATCCTGGCATCTTTCCTGCTCGAATCGATGCTGCTCGGATTGTTGGGGGGCCTCCTCGGTTGTCTGCTCGCTCTGCCGATGCATGGCATTTCTGCGGCGACCGCGAATTTCGAAACCTTCAGCGAGGTGCTTTTTCACTTCAAGCTCACGCCGGAGATTCTCCTGCGCGGACTGGTGTTCTCGCTCGTAGTCGGAATCACGGGCGGCTACCTTCCGGCGCGCCGCGCGGCCCGTGTCAGGCTCATTGAATTATTGAGGGATTAACTGTCGAGAGGATGACGATCATGGCCGAACCGCTGATCGAGATGACGGGTCTGAGCAAGACATTCAGGCGGGACAGCGTGGAAATCCCGGTGTTGCGCAACATCAATCTCGAAGTGTATGAAGGCGATTTCATCAGCCTCATGGGGCCATCGGGATCGGGGAAAAGCACACTTCTCAACATCGTTGCCGGGATCGACCGGCCGACAGGCGGAGAACTGCATGTGCTCGATGCCGACCTGCTCTCCATGACCGAGGACCAGCTTGCCACCTGGCGCAACCATCATGTCGGATTCGTCTTCCAGCATTTCAACCTGATCCCCGTCCTGACGGCCTTCGGCAACGTGGAACTGCCCTTGCTGCTCACCTCGCTGAACCGCCGGGAACGGCGCGAGCATGTCACGACTGCGCTCAAGCTGGTCGGCCTGACAGACCGTGCCGACCACTTTCCGCGCCAGCTCTCCGGGGGACAGGAACAGCGCGTCGCCATGGCGCGCGCCATTGTGACGGATCCTACGTTCATCCTGGCCGACGAGCCCACGGGCGACCTGGACGCCGAGTCGGCCGTGGAGGTGATGGAGGTGCTGCATGGTCTCAACCAGCAGTTCCACAAGACCATCCTGTTGGTGACCCATGACCCCCGCGCGGCTGCCTACGCCAAGGTCAGGCACTATCTCGACAAAGGCGTCCTGGAGGAAAAGCAGGAATAAAACGTCAAAACTCGCCGTGAGATTTCGACTTTTGCAGATACCACCCCGTTTCACCGTCCATTTGCGGCTTCCTCCGCAGAGCGAAATCAGATGAAGTTCCTCGAATTGCTTCTGAGAAATCTGGCTCGCAACCGGCGGCGAACGATACTCACCATTACCAGCATCGCGGCATCGCTGTTTCTTGTGGCAACGCTGCGGACGGTACTCACAGAGTTGCAGAGCTCAGCCGACACCCCGGAGTCTGCGTTGCGCCTGGTGACCCGGCACAGGGTCTCCATCGTCAACATCCTGCCCATTGCCTATCGCGCCCAAATCGCCCAGGTCGACGGGGTGAAGGCAGTGATTGCCTCGCTCTGGTTCGGCGGCGTCTATAAAGATCCCAAAAACTTCTTCCCCCAATTCGCCGTCAGCGCCGATCAGTTTTTTATCGTCAACGCTGACATGCGCATGCCGGAGAGCCAGAAACAGGCCTTCCTCGAGGACCGGACCGGGGCGATCGCCGGTGAGAACCTGGCCGAGCGGTTCGGCTGGAAGATCGGCGACAGGATCCATTTGCTCGGCACGTTTTTTGAGTTCGACCCGGAGTTGACGCTCCGTGGAATTTATGGCGGAGGCTACGACGGCGGCAGTTCGCTGTACTTTCACTGGGACTACTTTAATGAGGGGGTGAACGACAGAGGGTTCACCGTCATGTATTCGATCCTCGCGCGCTCGGCAGCGGATGTGCCGGCAGTGGCGGACGGGGTGGACAGCCTGTTCCGCAACACGAGCGCGCCGACCAAGACAGAGACCGAAAAGGCCTTTGTACTTGCCTTTCTCTCCCAGGTGGGCAATGTCCGGCTTCTGATCACCACGATTGCGACGGTGGTGATCTTCACGATCGTGCTTGTGGCCGCGAACACCATGGCGATGTCAATCCGCGAGCGCGTGCGCGAGATTGCCATCCTGAAGGCGCTGGGGTTCAGAAAGCTCCACATCCTGTGGCTGCTCGTCGGCGAGTCGACTCTCCTCGCTTTGGGCGGCGCGCTCATCGGCGCTTATGCCGCACGTGTGGCCTTTCTCCGGGTAAAGATATCGTCGATCACTGCAGGGTTCGTGCAACGCTTCTACGTAACAAACGGGACTGTCCTGCTTTGCGCCGCGATCGGGATTTTCGTCGGGGTCGCGGCCGCGGGAATTCCCGCCTGGCACGCCGCGCGCAAGCGGGCAGTGGATGCGCTGCGCGAGATCTAGGAGCCCGTCCGGTTTGATTCCTGGCCGGGCTGATGGCCACGCCAGCTATGGGACCTATCGCACAAATCTAAGAGAACGTATGACCCTTTCCTTAACGGCGATCATCTCTTAGACTATAGAGAGAATAGTTGGCGAGGCGGCGGTCTCGTCAATCCTACCAAATAGTCCACGGGAGTCGCACGCTCCGGCTCCAGGAGGTGAGTCTTTATGAAGAAAATGGGCGTTATCTTATTGCTTGCCGCAGTGTTGCACGCAGGCCCAATTGCCGGCGGGCTGCCCAGGGATGTTTCGGACGATTTGGGTTCAATTCAAGTTGGTTACGCGGTCGTCACCCCTACTTTTGGATCCGCAACCGATTTGCAGGTGTCCCAGACTTTCGGCTTTATGGATGGATCCGCCCTCCTGCAGTCCGGCGCCGCTGCTCCCCAGATGACTACCAGCGCGCTCTTTTTCGTGAGCATCTCCGACCGCTTCGCCCGGAACCTGGGTCTGGCGATCACAAATCCCGGCGACACCGAGGTCCGTGTAATCATGACCCTGCGCCGTAATGACGGGATTACTGTCGGATCACAGACGATTTTCATTCCGCCCCATTGGCAGATCTCCCAACTGCTGACGCAACTTTTTTCCGCGCTGTCCGTCTTGCCCAAGGAACTCACCGGCACGCTCAGCATCTCAACGACGAGTCCCGTGGCGATCATAGGCATGCGATTCCGCGGGGTGGGCTTCAGCATGGAAACGCCGGATCAGTTGTCAGCGGCATCCGCTTTGCCGGAGATATTTCCCGGCATCGGGGGCAGTGGCGCATTCCTGCTGCCCAATTTCGTTCAAGGAGGCGGCTGGGCCACCGAGATCATTCTGAAGAATACCGGATCATCCGATCTGACGGCACGGCTCGATCTGTTTACGTTGCGCGGTGACCCACTGATGGCAAAACTAAACGGGATATCGCGCAGCTCCTTCTTCAACCTCCGGGTTCGTGCAGGCGGGGTGCTGGTTCTTGCACCTCTGGACAGCAACGGCAACAGCCAGTTTTAGCAGCGGCCATGCCCTTGCGATATAGCGATGAGGTCAGAAGCCGGCCGAGCTCGGATTTCTGGAACCATGCGAATCGTCCGCCATCGGCGAGCCGGAGCAGCGGGGGCTTGAGTGCCGCCCGGCAGACATGCGCTAGAATGCGCCGGTGGGTAATGCCGTGACGCACACTGGGACCTGCATGGAGGGGGGGAACGGTGCCAAGGACCCGGCGCGCCAGGCTCCTGGCGCAGGAAAGAGGTCGGGCCCCCTTTCGCAGGATGCGCACCGGCAGTCCCCATTCGCCTGGTATGTATCCGGTCTCCGCCTGCCGTGCGAGCAGCACCCTCCCGTCGCATTCCACCACGAGCATAACGAGTTGGACAGATTCCTTTGCGCGCACCGGACGCCTGCTTGAGGGGGGCACCCGGTTCAGCCGGCACGATCTGCACAGAGACCTGAGCGGGCACCCGCCACAAAGCGGGCGGGACGGCACGCATACCAGGGCGCCGAGTTCCATGACTGCCTGGTTAAAATCGGCGGGTTCGTCTCTTGCGAGCCACGACTCTGCCTGATGCCAGAAGTAACTGTCCGGCGCGCCGGCGATGCCCTGCAGGCGGCTGATGACTCGGCGCACGTTGCCGTCCACCACCGGTTCGGGCCGGCTGAAGGCTATGGAGTGAATTGCACCTGCCGTATAGCGGCCCACGCCCGGGAGTTTCCTGATCCCCTCGAGAGTCTGAGGAAACCTGCCCCCCGATTCGGTGATGATCTTCCGTGCGGCGTTCCGAAGCTGCCCCGCACGCCGGTAATACCCCAGGCCTGCCCACAGCTCCATGATCTCGCTTTCCGAGGCCGCAGCCAGAGCACCGACATCGGGAAACCGCGCGAGGAAGCGGTCATAGTACGGGAGAACGGTCTGAACCCGGGTTTGCTGGAGCATGATTTCTGCAATCCAGACACGGTAGGGCGTAGGATTGCTACGCCAGGGGAGCACGCGCTTGTGGTGCCTGTACCAGGCTAGAAGCCGCTCCTGGAGTTTCCGTATTTTCTCCCTTTTCCAACTCCGATCCACTGGGCTGTTCACACTGTCATATCCGGTAAAAAGGCAAGGTTCACTAACATGAACCGCCAGGAGGCCGCAACCGTTCATTCTCTGGCGCCCCGCGGTTCTGGCGTCCCGGCGGGGGATCCTGTCCGTCCGCTTCATTCCACAACCTGGAGAAGAGTTCTACCGATCCGGGAGCGTAACCGGCGTAGTGGTTGTTGAAATACACATAAGTGGGGACGTGCCCGGCCACGATCTCCCGTATCGCAGGCATCCAGGACTTCAACTGTTGGGTCCGGTCCACGAGCAAACTCCCCCAATCTGAATCCCGCTTTCCTTCCGCCCGCGCACTCTGGACGGCTGCATCCATCTGTTTGCGATTCCCTAAAAAACGGATGTAGACAAAGGGGGCGGTAAAGATCCCCCTGCGCGTCGCAAGCTTGGGAAGCGGGTCCATCGTGTAATAATCGATGAAGACCAGTGAGATCTCGCGGCTCTGGAGGACGTCGAGAAGCTCCGGCTGCACCCAGCGCGAGTTGCGAATCTCGACCGCCCATTGGAAGCCGCCGGGAAGCACCCTGAGGAATTTCTTCAGGCGGGCGAGAAACTGCGCCCCCGTCGCATACTCTTCGGGATCCTTCCCTTTGGCCACGTACGGGAACTGCAGGACGAGGGGACCAAGTTTTTCCCCCAGCCGCGCCATGGCTGCGAGAAACTGGTGCAGCTCCGCTTCGCAACCTTCCAGGTATTTCTCGTGACTGATCACACGGGGGACTTTGGCCGAAAAAACAAATCCCGCGGGCGTGCGGGCGCCCCAGCCATCGACCATGGTCTGGCTCGGCAGGTGGTACCAGGTCGAGTCTATCTCCACGGTGGAGAGTTGCCGCGCATACGCAGAGATCATGTCGCCAGGATCGATCGACTCCGGGTAGAAGGTGCCGCACCAGTCCGGGGAGCTCCAGCTCGAAGTCCCCACGCGAAGGTTGGACGGAAATGTTGCCTGCATAGAACGCATCCGCGGCAAATTGTAGCACGGCGCTTCCGGGAAACCGGACACCCGCAGGCGGAAGAAATAGGGCCGACATATCAGGCGGTCCGTGGAAAACGTTGCTGTTTTTTAATGTCATCAGGGATTGCATTAGCTCTGTCGAGGGGCTACGCTACTGGAAGCAAGTTCCTACTTGGAGAAGTAAATATGCCAAAATCCGCAACCGCCAGCCCAGGAAGGATGCGGCGGCCTCACCGGCCCTCCCGGAAGCGCCCACGATGGACCACTGAGGAGGTCTCGACCCTAAAGCGCCTGTATCGCACTCGCAGCAACGCGGATATTGCTCGAGTGCTCGGCCGAACGGTGTCCTCGATTGTCTTCAAGGGTTATCGCCTAGGCTTGTCAAAGGGGGCCAGGCGTCTAAAGGAGATGGGGCGTGAAAACATAAACAAGCGTTGGCACAGGCGCGAAGGCCTGCGGCCGGCACGCAAGCGCCTCGGAAAGAGATTGCACTAGCCGCCGCGCATCCTAACATAATCCCTGCTCCCGAGCTGCCTGCGGCACGGGAGCCAGGTTGCAAGGAGGAAGGAGTATGCCAGAGCGTACCTGGTGGGAGTCGGTTAAAGTCGAGGGCGGGGAACTCCTTGACCGCGTCAAGAAGATCGTGCATGAGGGAAACGTACGCCGCATCATCATAAAACAGGGGTCCCGGTCGGTAGCCGAGTTCCCCCTGACGGTCGGCGTTGTAGGCACCCTGGCCGCACCCGTGCTTGCTGCCATTGGTGCCATCGCCGCCCTGCTGACCGATTGCTCCATTGAGGTGGAGCGCGTCGAAACCAGCGGCGAGCAGAAACAGTGAGGCTCATTTCCAGGGGCGCCGCGGCCATCGCCCGCATGAGCTCCGGGGAACAGCGCATGTCAACCTGGTCAGGATTCAGCCTCGGCCGGAGCCAGCCTGGCGCCCCTGTAGGCCACGCTCTCCGATCCATGGCCGAGCTTCTCCTGCCGGCGCATGGCCTTTGTGAGCAGTGTGCGCAGCCGGGCCCGCGCACGGAAGACCTTCAACCGCACGGCCTGCTTTGAACACTTCATGATGTCTGCCATCTCTTCATAGGGGACTTGCTTGAAATCGCGCAGTACGATCGCCAGTCTCTGCCTCTCCGGCAGCCGGTCCAGAACCTTTTGCATCAGGGAGCGCACCTCCTCGCCGTCTGCGGGTGAGGGCGCAGCCTGCTCCGCCTGCGGGCTGGCCATGAGCCGTTCGATGAGGCGTGCGTCCTGATCGTTGAGCTCCGTGAATTTCAGGATCTTGCGCCGGCGCACACGCCTGAGCTCGTCATAACATTGATTGATCGCCACGCGCCGGAGCCAGGGGTAAAAGGGGCGATCATTGTCGAATTTGCGCAGGGAAAAATAAACCTTGCAGAGAATCTCCTGAACGATATCCTCGGCTTCGATCGCGCTGCCGACATGCCATGAGACCATGTGGAACAGCTCGCGCTGATACTTGAGCACCAGGCTCTCAAAGGCTGATTCGTCGCCCTGCTGGCAGCGGCGGATAAGTTCCCGATCTTCCTCGCAGTTCATTTCGTGCCACACGAGAAAGATAGCTGCAATTGCCGTGCCACTAGCAAGACTATACGAATCAATGACTTGCAGGTATCAACATTCCGGGTTTTGTTCGGATTCCACACAAAGGCTGTATGGATTCAGCACGCCGGGCGGGAATTTCGGCCGTGAGTACCTGTCGCCCGGGTTTTCGCCGAAACCCTTAGCCCCGGGATTTCAGTTTATCGTCGTTGACCCTGATAAATTCCCGGACCTCATCCGCCATGGCTAGGAGTCTCTGCCACTGCTCCTTATAGAGCGTCACCGGAAACCGGCCGAGGCCGTACACTGAAACACCGCCCTTCTCGCTTACTCTCAAGCTGGTGCCTTGCGTTACGGTTTTCCGAAGCTCCTCGTTTTCAGACCGGAGCTGCACAATTCCTTTGAGCGCCTCGTTTTCGGCGCGGAGCCTGTTGAGTTCTGCCATTATTTCTTCATTGTTGGACATATGTAGCCCTTCCCCTCCTTCGTAGAAGCTCTCTCCAGGAGGCGCCTGCGACGCGTTTATGTCGACTTCCACTGCCTACAATATACCCGAAATCGGGGATTTCAGTCACAGCCCGACTGCATGGCCGATTTGATTGTGTCCGCCGGCCTATACTGCGATCTCTGTGCCGGTATAATGTGTCAGCTGCAACGAAGGAGTGGGAACGATGAATTCTACTCAGGCGCCACCGATCATCTACAACCTGTTTCCGCGTCTGGCCGGCCCTTTCGCGAGCTGGGGCGGGCACCTCGAACGCGCCGCGTCCATGGGATTCAACTGGATTTTCATCAATCCTATTCAGGACTGCGGCTATTCGGGGAGCATGTATGCGATCAAGGACCACTATCGCATTGACGCCCGCTACCTTGATCCCGGCAGCAGCCTCTCCGCCGAAGAGCAGTTCAAAGGGATTTTAGCCCGGGCGCATAGCTTGGGACTGAAGGTTATGCTGGACCTGGTGGTCAACCACACCGCCTTCGATTCTGTTCTTGTCTCCCAACACCCCGACTGGTACAAGCACGACGATGGCGGCCGGCTCGTGCATCCCGGCGCTCCGGACAGCGGCGTCGTGTGGGGCGATCTGGCGTCGCTTGACAACAGGAATGCCCGGGATCGGGACAACCTGTGGCGCTACTGGGAAGATCTCGTCACATACTATCTTTCGCTGGGACTGGATGGCTTTCGCTGCGATGCCGCATATCAAGTCCCCATTCCCCTCTGGCAGCGCATGATCCAAAGGGCACATCAGGTAAATCCGGCGGCGAAGTTTTACGCCGAGACGCTTGGTTGCGATTTCCGGCTATGTATCGAACTGGGCAAAGCCGGCTTCGAATACAACTTCAATAGTTCCAAGTGGTGGAATTTCAGGGACTCCTGGGCGTTGCAGCAGTATGAACAAAACAGGTGCCAGGGATCGCCTTCCATCAGCTTCCCCGATTCCCATGATACGATGCGCCTCGCCGCCGATCTGAACGGGAGTCTGCCGGGGATAAAGATGCGTTACCTCTTTGCCGCCGTCTTTTCCAGCGGCGTCATGATGGTCATAGGGTACGAATTCTGCTTCCGGAACCGGCTGGATGTCGTACAGACGCGCCCGGAGGATTGGGAGCCGGCCCGCTGCGACCTCATCGAGTTCATTCGGAACACAAACGCGCTCAAGGCAGGCTTCCAGGTGTTTGGTGAGGAAAGCCGGATTGACGCCGTGTCATCATCCAATCCTTGGGTGTTTGCGATGAGAAAAACCGCCGCGGACGAACGCCGGCGGGCGCTGGTTTTTCTCAATACGGACCTGGGCGGTTTGCAGCATGTCAGGATCGACAACACCCGGGAGTTGCTCGGGCAGCCGCGTGAAATGAGAGACATCTCCGTGGAGCATGCGCAGTGCAGGGTTCCCGAGGTCTACGAGGCGACGTTGCAGCCCGGGCAAGCGGTCATTCTCTACGGTGAGAGGTGAGCCGCCCTTTCCTGGGGGCCGGCGGCAGCGCACAGCCGGGTCAGCAGGGCTACCAGCTGGATAAGGCTCTCCTGGTCCACCTCACCCATCAAGCAGATTTGGATCCAATTGCGCGCGCGCAGGTACCGGCTCCGGTAGCTCAGCTGGTAACCGGCTTCATTCAGCTTCCTCCCCGCCCATTCCGAGCTGATCGTCTCGGGAAGAACAATTGTGGTCACGGCCGGCGAAGTCGGGGAGGAGGCGCCTATGATCTGAAATCCGGACTTGCGCAACTCGGATCGCAACCAGGAGGACAGCGCGCCAATCGCTTCGAAGCGTCCCGGCTCGAACCGCTGCAAGGCGGTCAGGAGGGCATAGACAAGGTTGGAGGAGGTCGTAAACGGCACGCCTTCACAGGCGGCGTACATCGCCAGGTCCAGGTAGCGCGGCAGTGCGTGCTGCGCCGGCACGACTTCGTGGTTGTAAAACACGATGGCCAAACCGGGGTATGCGGCAAGCCCCTTGCCGCTCACACAGGATGCGAGAAAGGCCTCGCTCAGATCGACCGGGACGGTGCCGACCGAACTGATGCAGTCCAGGCAGAGGCGGATGCCGCGGGGCGCGCACAGCTCGTTGAGCAGCTCGATGTCGTTGAGGATGCCGCTCGATGTCTCACAATGGACGGCCCAAAGCCAATCGATCGCGCGTTTTTCCTTCAACGCCTTCCGTATATCGTCGGGATTAAAAGCCTCCCCCCACTCGGTTCGCAGGGCTTTGAAGCGGAGACGGAAGCGGGTGGCGTGGTCGATGAGCCTGTTGCCAAACTCGCCGTTGCTGAGCACGAGGCCTGATCCGGCAATCAACGAGAGCTGGCCGGCGATCACATCGTTGGCCAAGGTGCCTGAGCCTAAAAGAATCTCGGCGTGCCGTGCGCCTACGAGCCGGCACAGCAACTGCTTAGTCTGGGCAAACTCCTCCATGAAGGCCTTGGATCGATGGGATACGGGTGCCTCGCCGAAGGACTGCCTGACCGGCTGGCTGATGGCCACCGGCCCAGGCAAGAGAGCCACGTGGCCTCGTCCGGGAGAAGGGGGCGGCGCCAAATGCAGGAAGGTTCTGGACCGCGCCTTTAATCCCTGATAGGCATTCAGGGTGAGATACATCGGCTGAAAGAGTGCCTCCCCGGAGCCAACCAGCGGCCCAAAAGGCACGAAACCCAGCTGATGGTACAGCTTCAGTTGCCTGATGGTTCCGGACATGACAGCGAGGTCATAACCGCGGCCCTCGCAGTAATCGCAAACCTTCAGCAAAAGCCCCTGGAAAACCCGGGAATTCCGGTGTTCCCTGTCGACGGCAAGCAGCCGGAGCTCACAGACCGCACGATGTTCGGGAAGGAATGATTCGAGCCCTTCCAGCTTCTGGTCCAGGGAGAAGGGTCGTTTCTCGCGTATGGCTGTCATGCCAAGCACACGATCGCCGCACTTGCAGATCACGTAAGTATTTTCGCCGTGAAACCTGTCCACCAGCAAACGTTCGGCATTGGGTGGGTGCTGCGGAATTTCCACAACGAACGCCTGGTAGTTGAGTTTATGGATCTGTTCGAATTCTGACTGGTCAGTGGCAATCTTGAATGAAAGTGCTCTCGTTTGCGTCATGCCTGCAGTCCTTTCCTGCCGCGCCAGCCGTCGAAAAATGCGCGGATGTTGTCCCTGTGAGCAATCAAAACCAGCAATACGAGTACCACTAGCCCTGCCACCTCAGTCGCCTGGTGATCCAGGAAGAGAGCAACAACGGGAGATACGATCGCGGCAGCCATGAAACTTACAGTTCCGAAGCCGAGCAACGGCCCCAGCAGGGCGATGCCGCCGGTGATCAACGCGAGACGGTAATCGAAGGCCGCCAGAATTCCAAGTCCTGTAGCCAGCCCCTTCCCGCCGTGGAATCCCAACTGTGCCGGCCAAATGTGTCCCGCCATCACGGCGATCATGACGAACACGATACCCCAGGGTGAGAGCCCGAAATGAAATGCGGCCCAGACTGCGAGACCGCCTTTGGCGAAATCGCCGAGCATGGTGGCCCAGAACCCCGCCGCACCGAGAACATTCGCGACATTCGTGCTGCCGGTGCTCCTGCTGTCGATCGTGCGGATATCCTGGCCGGTGCGAAGTCGGACCAGATAGTAACCGGTTGAGAAGCAGCCGAGCGTGTATCCGGCGCATATCAATATCAGTTCTCTGACAGGCCCAGAAAAGGACTCCATGAGGATCCGGCTACCGCTAGAATGATCACGCTCAGGCGAACTCCCGTGCTGTGAGCCCGGGAAAGGCCTTCGATTGGTTCGCGCGTCGTTGCTCGGCCGCCTATTTTACCACCGGACCGCCCCTTACAGCATTAATCAGTTGGAAGGAGTCAAGTCCTGAGGACCTTCCTTATCGCGATCGAAGAACCGCAAAGAGCAGTCCTGTGCGAAAGAGGAAACTCCCAAGATCTGACGCCTCGCGTTCGGATAAGAATTTTGCTTTCTCGGCGTTGACTAATATTTGTTCCTGCCTGAAGATAGCTAGGGAAGCTCATGGGATTTGTGATCGCGGAGGAGTCGGCGTGCGTTTCAGCTGGACACGCTTTAATTTCAGCCGCTGGCAACAATCCGGCAGAGAGTTCCTCAACTATTCGCGATTCATTCTTCCACTGGGCGTCGCGGCCGTGTTGATCACCGTGTTGGGCGTCGGCTGGTATACGCAGCCCGATCGCTACGTGCGCGGCTACCAGCCCGTGCAGCCCATCCCATACTCGCATAAGCTCCATGCCGGCATCCTGAAGATTCCCTGCCTTTACTGCCACTCGGGCGCTTTGAAATCCCGCCTGGCCGAAATCCCGGCCGTCGAAAAGTGCATGAACTGCCACAGGGTGACGAAGACCGACAGCCCGTATATCAAGAAGCTCGCCGCCCTCTATGCTTCGGGTGAGCCGTTGAAATGGCAGCGGGTTCACGCGTTGCCGGATTACGTGTTTTTCGATCACAGACCGCACGTGAGTGCCGGCATTCTCTGCCAGACCTGCCACGGCGAAGTGCAGACCATGGATGTTCTCTATCAGCACATGTCCATGCGCATGAGCAACTGCCTTGGATGCCATCGCGATCCGCACGATGCGCTGCCGGCCGATTCGAAAATAAACCGGGGGCCCGAGAACTGTAACGCATGCCACCGGTAGGCGATACCCACGAGGACGAAGTATCGTGAGCAAGGATTCAACAGATCTGGAATTGCCGGCCCAGGAGCCTCGCCATTACCGCTCTCTCGGCGAGTGGGTCGAACTTGAGCTGGCTGGTGAGTTGGCGGGCGAGCGCCTCGATGAGTTCGCCGCCGATGCCATGCTCGCCATGGAGGTGCCCGCGGACGGCCTCTCGCGCCGCAGATTCCTGAGCCTTCTCTCCGCCTCTGCCGCTCTCGCGCTGGGCACCTCTGCCTGCAGCCGGATCGACCGGGGAAAGATCGTTCCCTACACCAAGAAGCCCGGAGAGGCCATTCCAGGCGTGGCGACGTACTACGCAAGCACCTTCCAGGAAGTCCTCGTTACTCATGGCGTCCTCGTGAAGACACGCGAAGGGAGACCGATCCATCTGGAAGGGAACGCGGAACACGCCATTTCCCGCGGCAAGACCACGCTCAGGGCCCTGGCTGACGTGCTCGGGCTTTATGATCCTGACCGCCTTCGTAATCCTTCCCTCGATGGCGTGCCCTCGACCTGGGAGCAGGCCGAGCAGGAAATTGTGAAGACTCTCAAGGCGGCCCGGGATGCGGAAAAACCGGTGCTTCTGCTCACGGAAGCTGTCGTTTCTCCTACGCGGAAGGCACTTATCGAGGATCTGAAGCGAGTGATGCCGTCGTTGCGCCATGCCTCCTGGGAGCCGGCGGCGCCGCAGCCGGAAATTCTTGCTGCGCGAGCGCTCTACGGCGATTTTGTCCTCCCAAGACTCCGTTTTGATCGCGCAGACGTGATCCTCTCGCTCCAGGCGGATTTTCTCGGCGTCGACGGCAATGCCCCCGCCCTTATTCAGGATTTTGCCGCGCGGCGCGGCATTTCCGGACCGGCCGATCCCATGAACCGCCTGTGGGTCATCGAAGGCTGCATGACCCTTACAGGCGCCAACGCAGATCAACGCCTGCAAGTCCGGCCCTCGCAAATCGCCCCGCTGGTTTTTGCGCTGGCCCGCTACCTGAACGCGTTGTACAGCGTGCCTCTTCCCAACGGGGTGACTGCCGACATCCTGCAGCCTTTTGATCTGGACTCGCTTGCCAAGGATCTCGGAGTCGAGACGACCGTGCTGAGAACACTGGCTGGGGACTTGAAGCGGGCAGGGAAGGCGGCCCTGGTGCTCGCCGGCCCGGCCATTCCCCAAGAAGCGCACGTGGCCTGCCAGTTGCTGAATGTCATGCTGGGTGCGGAGGGGCACACCGTGGATGCCACCCTTGCTTCGCCGAGTCCCGAGCTATTGACTTTTGGCGGTTTGCAGGAGCTTCTCAAGGTAGCCGCGCGGGGAGAGTTTGCGGCTGCCATCTTCTGGGACACCAATCCGGCGTTCTCATTCCCCCAGACGACTGCCTGGAAGAGCGCTGCGGCGAAAATCCCCATGAAGATCCGGATGGGCCTTTACGAGGACGAAACGGCGCTCGACTGTCATTGGCGGCTTGCAGAGCATCACTGGCTCGAGGCCTGGGGGGATTTCGAGCCCGCCGCGGATCTTCTCAGCCTGCGCCAGCCTGCCATGGGGGCTCTCCACAACACACGGCAAGGCGAAGACATTCTGCTCTCCTGGTTGCGCTCCCTAGGAGTCGAGAGACCCCCTAACTACCTGGATTACATGAAGGCCAGGTGGCAAAGGGAAGTCTATCCGTCCGAAAGCCCTGTGCCTTTTGAATCCTTTTGGGATGCGGCGCTGCACGACGGCGTGCTCAGGCGCGAGGCCAAGGCGGGGCCGCCGCGCGTTCCACGCGCCGGAGCCGTCGTGGAGGCCGTGAATGCGGCCATCGCGAGCAGGGTTACCGCCGGCTCATTGGAGCTGGTGCTCCTGCAGGATCCGGGAGCCTACGATGGGCGTTATGCGAACAACGGGTGGCTCAATGAGCTGCCCAATCCCGTGACCAAGGCAACGTGGGGCAATCCAATTCTTATTTCTATTTCCGATGCCGAACGACTCGGACTCCATGACGAGGACGTTGTAAAGATCACTGCAGGCACAGAGAGCCTGGCGGTCCCGGTCATTATCCAGCCGGGACAGGCCCCTGGGGTTGCGAGTCTTGCTGTGGGATATGGCCGGAGCACGGGGAACGTGGCGACGGGTGTGGGCGCGAACGCTTATCCATTAATGGACGTGTTTTCTTCATCCCCGCACCTGCGCAGAGCCGTGACCATAGAAGGCACTGGGGGACATCGTGCGGTACCGAGGACCCAAGAGCACTTCCGCATGGAAGGCCGCAATCCGGCGCGCTCATGGACCCTCGCGGAGTATACCCGGCAGGTCAAAGGCGAGGGCGCAAAGAAACAGGAGCGGGAGCTGATCTCGCTCATTCCCGCACAGAAGTTCACCGAGCACAAGTGGGGGATGGCCATCGACCTCTCGGCCTGCGTCGGCTGCAGCGCCTGCCTCATTGCCTGCCAGTCGGAAAACAACATCGCCGTCGTCGGGCCGCAGCGCGTCCACAAGAGCAGGGAGATGCACTGGATCCGGATCGACCGCTATTACGAAGGGGACCCGAAGGATCCCTCCGTGATCCACCAGCCTGTCCTCTGCCAACACTGCGATGACGCACCTTGCGAAGTCGTTTGTCCCGTTAACGCGACAACGCACAGTCCCGATGGCCTAAACCAGATGGCTTACAACCGGTGCGTGGGCACGCGCTACTGCTCGAACAACTGTCCCTACAAGGTCCGGCGCTTCAATTTCTTTGACTACACCTCATTCATCAAGGATCCCGCGAGGCTGGTGTTCAATCCAGAAGTGACCGTGCGTCCGCGCGGCGTCATGGAAAAATGCACTTTCTGCATCCAGCGCATTCAGGATGTACGGCAGAGGGCCAACGTCGAAGGCCGTTCCATCCGGGACGGGGAGATCATGCCGGCATGCGCCGTGGCGTGCCCCGCGGAGGCGATCGTGTTCGGTGACTTGAACGATTCCCAAAGCAAAGTATCCAAAATGTCCAGGATGGATCGCGGCTATAAGATGCTCACAGAGCTTGGCGTCAAGCCGTCGGTGACCTACCTCATGGACATTTCCAACCCTGTAACCAGAAAAGGCAAGGCATGAATTCCGAAGTCGTCTCTTCGCCCGGTGAAATGCTGCCCGAGATGCTGAGGACTCAGCCCGTCCTGATCGGTTCGGTCAGACCCGGGGACCTCGACGACCAGGTGCTCAGTCCGGTCGAGCGCAAACCGCCGCGCGCCTGGTTCATTGCCTTTGCATGCACCTCCACCGTCATGCTCGTGGGCGTTGCTCTGATGGGATACACCGTCGCCACGGGGATCGGCGTCTGGGGGAACAACATTCCCGTAGCCTGGGCCTTCGCCATCATCAATTTCGTGTTCTGGATCGGGATCGGCCATGCGGGCACCTTGATCTCCGCCATCCTGCTCCTGTTCCGGGCGCGGTGGCGCAATGCCATCTCCAGGTTCGCCGAAGCGATGACGATCTTCGCCGTCATGGTTGCCGGCATATTCCCGATCCTGCATGTCGGGAGGCCGTGGATCGCCTTCTGGCTCTTCCCATATCCGAACCAGCGTGGTATCTGGCCGAATTTCCGCTCTCCGCTGATGTGGGATGTGTTTGCAGTGAGCACGTATTTCAGCGTTTCTCTTCTTTTCTGGTACCTGGGGCTGGTGCCCGATTTCGCTTCGCTGCGAGACCGCACAAAGAGCGGGATCCGGAAGTTCTTTTACGCGATGCTGTCGGTCGGGTGGCGCGGGTCATCTACCCACTGGGTGCATTTCGAGAGGGCATACCTGATCATCGCCGGGATCGCCACAGGGCTTGTTTTATCCGTACACAGCGTGGTGTCGTTCGATTTCGCTGTGTCCCTGGTCCCCGGCTGGCACATGACGATCTTCCCACCCTATTTCGTGACCGGCGCCATTTTTGCGGGTTTCGCGATGGTGGTAATGGCCATGGTGGTCGTACGCGAGACGATGAGCCTGAAGCACATCATCACGATGTATCACCTTGAGGTGATGAACAAGATCATCCTGACCTGTTCCTGCCTGATGGGCTACGCCTATCTCATGGAGGGATGGACCGCCTGGTACAGCATGAACCCATATGTCCACCACACCTTCTGGGCCTACATTGCCGGGACCTATGCCTGGGCAGGCTGGCTGACGATTTCCTGCAATGTCATGATCCCGCAGCTCCTGTGGGTGCGTCGGTTCCGCCGCAGCTACCCGGCCATGATCTTCGTGGCGCTCGCGGTGACCACCGGCATGTGGTTCGAGCGCTTCGTGATCATCGTGAGCTCGCTGCACCAGGATTACATGCCCTCGGCCTGGTACGTCTACAAGCCCACACTGGTGGACATCGGAATCCTCCTCGGATCCTTCGGCCTCTTCTTCACCCTGGTGCTGCTCTTTGCCAGAGTCCTGCCCGTGATTGCCACCAGCGAGACCAAGAGCGCGCTCCCGGGGGCGCAGCCCCGGCATGCGGGGGGCGCCTATGAGTAATACGACATTCTCCGTCCTCGGGATCTTCGACAGCTCGCAGCAGTTGGTGGATGCTATACCGGCCGTCAAAGCCAAGGTGTCGGGACGCCTCGAGACCTACACCCCCTACCCGATTCATGGGATTGATAAGCTGCTCGGGCTGAGGAAGTCGCCCGTCGGGGGAATGATCTTTATCATGGGATTGATTGGCGCCATCTCGGCCTTGGCATTTGAGCTCTGGACCGAAGGGATGGACTACCCGCTGGTGACGGCCGGGAAGCCCGTTTTTTCCTGGCAGGCTTTCATCCCGATCATGTTTGAAGTGACGGTTCTTTTTGCCTGCTTTACCTCGGGATTAGGGATGCTCTTCCTTCTGAACCGGCTCCCCTTTTTCCGCCACCCCATGCTGCGCTCGAAGTCGATGCCGTTGATCACCCGGGATAAGTTCGCTCTGGCCGTCGAGGCGGACGGGCAGGCCCTCGATGTCGATGTCATCACGGCCGCGCTCCGTGAATCGGGAGCTCAGGCGATCGAAGTTATTGAGCAACCTGGTCCGCTCGGTCTCATTTCCCCAAATTTTCTGACGAGAGTCGTCTTTGGGATCGCAATCTCCTGCTTCGCGGCCGGCTATCTCACGTACTGGGGAGTCAAGTTGTTCCCCATCACCATTCCCATGGTGAACATGCTCGATCAACCGCGACTGGATCCCCAGCATGAGGACGGTTATTTCAACGACGACTTCGGCATGCGCATGCCCGTTGCCGGAACCATCCCGCGCGGCGCGCTGCCGTTTTCCGTTCGAAGCCAGGAAGATGCGGTGGTGCTGGGGAACCCGCTGCCTGCAACCGAACCCGTCCTGAAGAAAGGCCGGCAGGCATTCAATGCCCACTGTGCCGTGTGCCACGGGATTCTCGGAGACGGCAGGCCCTCGCTCACCCCTGCCTATGGCGCCAAGCCCGCCAATCTTGTGGCCGACAAGATCCGGGAATATCCTGATGGCGAGATTTACTTCGTCATCATGATGGGCAAGAACGCCATGCCCTCCTATGCCGCGGATTTAAACGAGGACGAGCGCTGGTCGGTCGTGCGTTACGTGCGCGTGCTGCAGCGCGCACTCAATGCCAAGGATACGGACATCCCAAAGGAGACTCGGAAGTGAACGAGAGCGGCGTGACGAAAATGTTCGCCTTGGGAGCGGTCGCCGGACTTGGGGGAGTTCTGGCCACGGGTTTTGCCGTCGGTTGGGAACGATTCTGGGTCAATTGGATTTTCTGGTTTTTGTTTGTGCTGACGATCGGACTCGGCTGCCTGTTCATTGTTGCCCTGGAGCATGTGGTGGGCGCCAAGTGGAGTGTGCCGCTGCGCCGGGTCCCCGAGAGATTGTCGAGCCTGGCGCTGCTGATGGGACCTGCGCTGCTGTTGGCGCTGCTCTCGCTGCCGATTCTGTACCCGTGGACCAGGCCCGAAGCTCAGGCCGATCCGATCATCGCGGGCAAAGCGGCCTGGCTCAACGTGCCATTTTTCGTTGTGCGCGTGCTGGCATGCATCTGCCTCTGGATTCTCGCGTACAGGGTTCTTGTGAGCGGATCGATCCGGCAGGATCGTGAGAAGGATCCTCGGTTCAACGTGCGTGCCCGTCGCTTTGCCCCTGTTTTCATCGTCATTTTCGGAATCACAATTACAGTTGTGGCCTTTGACTGGATCTCGGGTTTGGAGCCGGCGTGGTACAGCGATGTGTTCGGTGTCTACATCTTTGCCGGCACGTTTCTCGCCGGTCTGGCGGCCACGACGCTGGCAGTCCTCTATCTACGCGGCCGGGGGAAACTCCCCGGTGTCGAGCCGGACCACATCTACAACCTTGGTGGTTTCCTGTTTGCTTTTACCGTGTTCTGGGCCTACATCGGCTTTGCCCAGTATCTGCTCATGTGGTACGCGAACATGCCCGAGGAAGTCTTCTGGTACCAGGAGCGCCTGCAAGGGCTCTGGGGATCTCTTGTTCTCGTGCTCGCCGTCTTTCATTTCTTTATCCCGTTTCTGGTACTCATCCCGCGCATCGCTAAGACCGAACCCAAGCGTCTCGTTTGGGTCGCTGTGCTGATGCTGCTGGCGCACTGGCTTGACCTTTACTGGATGATCTTTCCTGTTCTCGGGAAAGGACCTTTTTTCAGCTGGCCTGAGTTGTCCTTTGCCCTGTTTTTCATATGCGCGAGCCTCCTGTGGTTCCGGCGCCTGATGAGCCGCGGCGCCGCCATGCCGGTGGGAGATCCATTCCTTCGGGAAGGCCTGGAGTTCCGCCTATGATTGAGAAATACGTCAACGCGGAAGAACTCAGGCGCCTGCTGGCGACGCTGGTTGTAGTTATGGCGGCGCTGGCCATCGCCGGCCTTTTTGCCATGATCGTCGTGCCTGGGCTGCGTAACGCCAACAAACCGGAAACTCCCACACCCGTGAACCCCGTCGTGGGGGAGCCGGGCTGGCTCGATCCGACCGAGTTCCCGCCTGAGAGAGGGAGGGTGATTCCCCCGGTGGATCCCGCAACCCTGATCGCGCCGTCCGCGGCGTTGATGACCAGAGGAAAGGAACTTTTCGCCGCCAATTGCGTGTCCTGCCACGGCGAGCAAGGGCATGGCGACGGGCCCGCGTCCGTGACCATGAATCCGCGGCCGCGCAACTTCACAAATCCCAGCGGTTGGACGAACGGCTACGACCTTCCGGCGGTCTACAAGACCGTGAGCACTGGCGTGCCGGGCACATCCATGGCATCGTTTGATTATCTGTCCCGGAAAGACCGTATGGCCTTGGCACATTACGTTCAATCTCTGGGCGCGTTTTCGCATGGGACGGGGAGCCCGGAGGCTCTGGCGGCTCTGTCGAAAGTCCTCGCGGCGCCCGGAGAGAAGACACCCAACAAGATTCCCGTGAGTATGGCCATGGCCAAATTGGAAGAGGAATTCAAGGCTCCTCCACAGCTTGCGGTCGCGCCCGAGGATCACAGCCCTGGTGCGGAGATTTTCCGCAAGGTGATCCGGAATCCCATTCGAGCTGCTCAGACTCTGGCCGGACCTGAAAACTGGCGGAAGGGCCCCGCGGAACTCGCGGCCGCCGTTTTGCCCGATGCCCCAGGCAACGGATTCGCTTTGAGCGCGGCAACCCTGACCGCGGGGGAGTGGAAGGAACTCCACGCCGAGCTCGTCAGGCTGGCAGCAAAGTGAGTCTATCGTGACCGTGATTGTGGTTGTGATCGATGCGTGGAGGAGAATTGAGGGATCGTGGTGAAGTAAAAGGGCACCGAAAAGCCGACCACGATCACGACCACGATCACGATCACGATGGGAAAGCGATGCGATGGGAGGGAGAAGAGGACGAAGCTATGGTTGATGGGGCGCGGACAGGATTCAGCCACGAAAAACTAGATGTCTATAGACTCGCGATTGAATACTGCAAGTGGGCTTTTTTGATCGCGGAGCGACTGGTTGGGAAACACAGGCATGCTCGGGATCAATTGCTGCGGGCAGCACAGTCAATTCCGCTCAACATCGCGGAAGGGAACGGGCGAGCAACGGATGCGGACCGACATCATTTCTTCTCAATTGCTCGCGGTTCAGCGCTAGAGTGTGCAGCACTGCAGGATGTCCTGGATGCCTGCCGGGCTATCCAACCCAAGGAGAATCAGGCAGGGAAGGACCACTTATTCCGGATTGTGGCAATGCTGACCAAGATGGGAGGTCGTGGCTATTCCGTCAGCGAGGAGCCGATGTTATTTGGCCAGGCCGACTAGCCAAACCTCGCGATCGTGATCGTGGTCGTGATCGTGATCGGTTTTTTGCCGGGGGTTGAAGGAGCGATTCGCAATACATGAGCACGGAAACACTCATCGCAGTTACAACTGGGGCGCAGAAGAGAAAAACCATCGTCATGTGCCTGATTCGATACTGCCTGCTATTGGCTACAGTCTTTGCCTCCGTGCTGGGCTCGGGCGCAGCGGTCTGTGTGCGGGCGCAGGGGGGTGCTGCGGGCGAACCCGGCATCAATGAGAAGCTCGGGGCGCAGGTTTCCCTCGGCGTCCCGCTGAAGGACGAGGAGGGGAGGGACGTTACGTTGCACGGGCTCATCGACAAACCCACGATCCTCACGCTTAATTACTTCACCTGCACCGGGATTTGCTCCCCGCTATTGAATGGGCTGGTCGATGCCATCAATGAACTCGGGCTCGAGCCCGGCAAGGACTACCAGGTCATCACCGTGAGCTTCGATCCCAAGGACACGCCCGAAGTGGCCTTCCAGAAGCGTATCAACTACCTGAAGCAGATGAAGCGGCCGTTTCCCCCGCAGGCCTGGCGCTTCCTGACCGGGAGCGCCCAAGCCACGAAGGCAGTGACCGATTCCGTGGGTTTCATCTTCCGTCCGGCGGGAAACGGGTATGTCCACGCGGGCGCGATCCTAGTGCTTACGCGCGAGGGGATCGTGAGCCGGTACCTGTACGGCATCAGCTTCCTTCCCGCAGATGTTCAGATGGCGCTTCAGGAGGCCGCGGCCGGGCAGGTGCGGCCGACGATATCGAGAGTTCTGGCCTTCTGCTACAGCTACGACCCCCAAGGCCGACGCTACGTGCTCAACATCACCCGTGTGACGGGCGCGGCCATTCTGGTCTTTGCGGCCGTATTCGTGGTATTCGTCTTGAAGGGAAGGTCTCGCGGCAACAAAGAAAAAACGAGGTCGTCAGCATGACTACTCTAGCTCAGGGTGAGGCTCCCGCATACCGGAGCTTCCTGGATGCAAGTGACCGCAGGGGTATCCTGGCATGGATTCTCTCCACGGATCACAAGAGGATCGGCATCCTTTACCTTGCCAGCATGGTCAGCCTCTTTCTCGTGGCGATGACCATCGGCGTCCTGATGAGGATCGAGCAACTCTCCACGGCTCACCCCCTCTTCCCGCCAGCCGTCTACAACGCATTCTTCACCGTGCATGGCGTCATCATGATCTTCATGTTCGTGCTCCCCGGCGCTTCGGCTGTTTTCGGCAATTTTTTCCTTCCGATCATGATCGGCGCGCGCGACGTGGCCTTTCCCCGCCTGAACCTGATGTCCTGGTATTTTTTTATCACGGGGGCGTTGGTCGTGATCACCTCGCTCTTTACCGGCAATGGCCCGCCCGACGCGGGATGGACATTCTATGTGCCTTTCAGCCTGCGGACGGGGACGAACATACCTATGGGGGTGTTCGGCGTGTTCCTCCTCGGGTTCTCTTCGATCCTGACGGGCATCAACTTCGTCACCACGGTGCACCGCCTGCGCGCGCCGGGAATGAACTGGCATCGCATGCCGCTCTTCGTCTGGGCCACCTATGCAACGGCCTGGGTCCAGGTGCTCGCGACCCCGATCATAGGAATCACGTTGCTGCTGGTGATCGCAGAGCGCATTTTCGGGATCGGCGTCTTTGACCCGGCCAAAGGCGGCGATCCGCTTCTGTACCAGCACCTCTTCTGGATCTATTCGCACCCTGCGGTCTACATCATGATCCTGCCCGCGATGGGCGCCATCACCGAGGTCATCCCCACCTTTGCCCACAGGACGATCTTCGGCTATAAGGCGATCGCATATTCTTCGATCGGCATTGCGGCGCTAGGATCCCTCGTATGGGGGCATCACATGTTCACGAGCGGCATGGGGGATGCGGCAAACGTCATGTTTTCGCTCTTCACCTTCCTCGTGGCCGTTCCGAGCGCAATCAAGGTCTTCAACTGGACTTCAACCCTTTACAAGGGGGCCATTGAACTCAAACCACCCATGATCTTCGCGCTCACCTTCATATTCCTCTTCTCCATCGGCGGGCTGACCGGGCTCATCCAGGGTGCGCTCAACGTCAACGTTCACCTCCACGACACATACTGGATCGTGGGGCACTTTCACTACGTCATGTTCGGCGGCACCGGCATGGGCTTTTTCGCCGCCCTGCTCTACTGGTTTCCCAAGATGTTCGGGAAGATGTACAACGAGAGGGTGGCCACGATCGCCTGGTTCCCGATCATAATCGGCTTCAACATGCTCTATGGCGGCATGCTGGTCCTGGGCTACATGGGGATGCCGCGCCGCTATTACACCCACCTGCCCCAGTACCACACGGGTCATATCATCGCATCCATAGGCGGCTTCATCATGGCGGCCGGCCTCGTCCTGTTTTTCGCAAACCTCATCGTTGCCCTCTTCAGAGGGAAGAAGGCCGAGGCGAATCCCTGGGGAGGCGTGACCCTCGAATGGCAGACTCCGTCGCCGCCGCCGCTGGAAAACTTTGCAGAACCCCCGACGATCACCGAACGACCCTATATATTCAACCCGGAGGCGGCAAAATGAGCAGCGTTCCAGCCCACGCGCATCCGGTCCACAAGGATTACCAGGGCGCCAAGTTCGGCATGTGGCTTTTCCTGTTTACCGAGATACTTCTCTTTGGGGGCTTGTTCCTGCTTTATTCCGCCTACCGGGCAAAGTATCCGCTTGATTTTCACATCGGCGGCCAGCATCTCAACACGTTCATCGGGGTTGCCAACACGGTGATATTGCTTACGAGCAGCCTGACGGTGGCCGTGGCCATCTCCGCGATCCAGAAGGGCAACAGGAAGCTGACTATGGTGTGCCTGGGGACCACGATCGCCTTCGCCCTCATGTTCCTGCTGAACAAATACATCGAGTGGATGGAGGAGATCCGGCGCGGCATCTATCCCAACGGGCCGGCGCTGCTCAAACTCCCCGACGGGGAGAAGATCTTTTATGGGCTTTACTACAGCATGACCGGCCTGCACGGCTTGCATGTTCTGGCCGGCGTCATTGCGTTGTCGATCACCCTGGACTTTGTCCGCAGGGACAAGATCACGAGCACCGACTTCAACAAGCTCGAGAACGTCGGGCTTTACTGGCATCTGGTTGATGTGATCTGGATCTTCCTCTTGCCTCTTTTGTATCTGGCGGCTTGATGGAGCATGACATGGAACCCGCAGAGGCGCATGGCCACATAGTTTCTTATGGGACTTTCGTCAAGATCTGGTTGCTGCTGCTCTTTCTCACGGCCCTCCTGGTTTTTGTCAGCACCGTCTATCACGAGGCGCTATCGGTGCCTGCCCTGCTGACCCTGACTCCACTCAAGGCGGGGCTGGTCTTTTTCTATTTCATGCACCTGAAATTCGAGAAGCCGTTTTTGAAGACCCTGGTTTTCATGGTGCTGGGCGTGCTTACCCTGTTCATTGGCTTGACCTTCCTCGATCTTTCGTACAGGTGATATGCCATGCCATTCTTCCAGCAAGCGTCGAGCGCCGCGGGTAGAGTAGATGCGGTCTTCCTCGCCATCACCGCGCTGTGCGTGGCTTTTCTGATCTTCATTACTTCCCTCATGGTGTACTTCGTCATCAAATACAGCAAGAAGAGGCACCCGAAGGGGGTAGACATCGAGGGGAACACCCGGCTTGAGATCGTGTGGACTGCCACGCCGACCATCCTGTTCCTGGCCATGTTTTATTTCGGCTGGACTAACTTCGATTACGAGCGCAGCGTGCCCCGCGACGCCATGGTCATTACTGTCACGGCCCGCCAGTGGGCTTATTCGTTCACCTACCCGAACGGAAAACAGACGACACAGCTGTTTCTGGCTCTCAACAAGCCCGTGAAGGCGGAACTTCGCTCCCTGGACGTGATTCACGGCTTCTACATTCCCGCCTTCCGCATCAAGGAGGATGTCGTCCCGGGGAAACAGAACTACACCTGGTTCATTCCGACGCGACTGGGGACCTTCGACATCGAGTGCACGGTGATTTGCGGGGTCAACCACGCGAACATGCTGTCGAAGGCGGTGGTAGTGCCGGTGGCCGAATTCGAAGCCTGGTACTTCGGGGATGAAGACGCCCCGCTTCCGGGCCAGACGAAGGTGGCGGCCACGGCCGCGCGGCCCGGCAATCCGGCTTTGGCGGTCCTCACGGAGAAATCCTGCCTGTCCTGCCACTCGCTCGACGGCAGGGTTATGGTCGGGCCCACCTTCATGGGCCTGTATGGGCAAAAGGAAACCGTCAAAAATTCGGATGGCCGCGAACGCGAAGTCACCGTGGACGAGTCTCGCCTCGCGAATGCGATCCGGGCCCCAGGCGCGGACGTCGTGAAGGGATACCCTCCCGTGATGCCTTCCGTCCCGCTGAAGGAAGCGGAACTGAATCAGGTCATTGAGCTTATCAAGAGTCTGAAATGATGTCGGGGCACGGCTCAGTTCACTATCAGCCTTGCACAGCGACCGCCGGGACACCGGGACGCCGAGTCGCCGGTGATTTTTTGCGTCCTGGCGTCCTGACGTCTTTGCGGTGGAAGGTGCTCGCCGAGCTCACCAAATTTCCGATTGCCATGCTTTCGACGCTTTCTGCGGCAACCGGCTACATGGTCTATCGCAGGGACTTGAATCCGGGCATTCTCACGGCCTCGCTGGGTGTTCTCCTCCTGGCGATGGGCGCTTGCGCCATGAACCAGTTCCAGGACCGCGACCTCGATGCGCGCATGCAACGAACGCGCCGCCGGCCCATTCCCGCCGGCACCATCAGACCAGAGACGGGATTTGCGATTGCCGCACTCCTGGATATCGGCGGCTTCCTGCTTCTGTGGCTCGTGCACAATCCCGGCGCCGCGCTCATCGGACTGTTTGCCGTCGCCTGGTACAACGGGATCTATACCTATCTGAAGAGAGTCTCGGCGTTTGCCGTGGTCCCCGGCGCCTTGATCGGGGCACTCCCCCCGGTCATCGGCTGGACCGCCGGCGGCGGGAGGCCTTTGGATCCGCACGTCCTCGCTCTCGCCTTCTTCTTTTTTATCTGGCAGGTGCCTCACTTCTGGCTCCTGCTTTTCAAGTTCGGCGAGGATTACCAGCGGGCTGGTCTGCCGGCGCTCACGAGAGTTTTCAGCAAGAGGCAGCTTGCCAGCCTGACCTTCATCTGGATGCTCGCCACCTCCGCCTCGAGCATGTTGCTGCCGGTCTATCTTCTCGTTTTTTCTCCCTGGGTGAGCCTGGGCCTCATTGCCTGCGGCTTCTGGCTCGCCTGGGAAGCCTCGAGACTGGTGCGGCGCGGCGCCGGGACCACGCCTCTCCTGCCGGTATTCCGCGCGATAAACCTCTATGCCCTGTTGGTCATGGCGCTCCTGGTGGCAGACACCGTCCTTTGAACTCTTTCTCTCATCAGACAATTCCCTGGCAGTTTTCAACCACCGGTTGCGTGCCTGCGCACCCGGCGTTGATTGACTAAAAATGGTGCCTATGCTATGCAATAGGCCGCAGTCATATCCCGAACAGCAGTTCTTCAGGAGGCATCATCATGTACGGTTGGACCGGCAATATTCTCAGGATCGATCTTTCCACGAAAACATTTAAGAAGGAGCCGTTCAGCGAGGAGTTTGCGCACAAATGGGTGGGTGGGCGCGGTTTCGCCACCAAGATCCTTTACGATGAGGTTCTGCCCGGGACCGATCCGTTCGGCCCCGGCAACAAACTCATCGTCGCCCTCGGGCCCATCGCCGGCATACCCGCGCCCAACACGGGCAAATGTGTCGTGGCCGCCAAGTCGCCGCTGACCGGCTTCTACGGCGACGGCAACCTGGGCACACGCGTGTCCGAGCAGCTCCGGAAAGCCGGCTACGATGCCATGATCATCGAAGGCAAGGCCGATCGGCCGACCATGATCTATGTCGAGGACGACAAAGTCGAGTTCCTGCCGGCCGATGCCGTCTGGGGGCAGGGCACCTACGCGACCAACGACTGGATTTACGCCAGGTACGGTGTCGGCGTAGGTGTGTTGAACATCGGACAGGGAGGTGAAAACCTCAACCGTTATGCCGTGATTCGCAGTCTGGAAGGACGCGCGGGAGGCAGGCCGGGCATGGGCGCGGTCATGGGCTCGAAACTCCTCAAAGCGATCGTCGTCAAAGGCAGCCGGCCGATTCCGCAGGCGGATCCAGCGGCCATGAAGGCACTGGGAACCGGTGATTTGAAAAAAGTCCACAAGATCGATCAGGAAACCGGCTGGTCCAAGCAGAGCACGACCGGCGTCCTGCAATTCTGCAACGAAGTGGCCGGCCTTCCGGTGCGGAACTTCCGCAAGACCCAGCATCCAGATTCCTGGCAGATCGACGGCGAGCGGCTCAACAACGCCCGCGTTACCACCTACGGATGCCCCAATTGCACCATGCGCTGCGGGATCACCATCCATGACAGCGAAGGTCATGAGTCCGAACTCGATTACGAGAACATCGGCCTGCTCGGTGCCAACCTCGAGATTTTCGACCTGGCTCAGGTCGGATGTTTGAACTATTTATGCGACGAGTACGGCCTGGACACGATGTCGACCGGCTGCGTGCTCAGCTTCTACGCCGATGCCATCGATCACGGCGCGACCAGCGGCGACTTCAAGTTCGGCGATGCCGAACGGGCCAAGCACCTGCTCCGGATGGCCGCCCACCGGGAGGGGAAAGTCGGGAACCTCCTCGCCGACGGGTCGCTGCGCATGGCCCGGGAGTTCGGGCACAACTCGGAAGCCTATGCCATGCAGGTCAAGGGGCTTGAAGTGGCGGCCTACAATTGCAAGTTCATCCCCGGCCAGGCGCTGGCATATGGTGTTTCCCCCATCGGAGCCCACCACCGGGAGGCCTGGATCATCACCTTTGAGATCAAGCACACGAGCCGGGATTCCTATGGCCCCGAGAAAGCGGCCAAGGTCATCGAACTCCAGCGCATTCGCGGCGGCATGTTCGAGTTCCTCGTCGCCTGCCGCTTCCCCTGGATCGAGCTGGGCTGGTCGCTGGACAACTATCCCAAGTACTTCAACACCATCACCAGCCTCAACTGGACGCTCGACGATATGTGGGACACGGCCGACCGGATTTACGGCCTGATCAAGCTGAACTATCTCCGGGAGTTCCCGAACACAACCCGCAAGGCGGACTACCCGCCGGCCGTCTGGTTCGACCCCACGAACGCCGACAAGGAAGGTCCTATTGCCGGCAGGATCCTCGAGGTCGACAAGTACGACGGCCTGCTCCAGCATTATTACGACCAGCGCGGATACGACAACCGGGGGATTCCGAGCAAGGCCACCCTGAAGAAACTCGGCCTCAAGGCAGAAGCTGCGGCAGCGGAGAAATTTGCGAGATTGACATGAAGATCAAGGTCAAGCTGATCGGCCCCCTGATCTACGAGGCCGGTTTCAGCGAAAAAGACGTCGACGTGCCGGCGGCCACGACGGCTGAGGCGCTTCTCGATCTGATCGCCATTTCGAAACAACGGCCGAAGATCGTGACCCGCAACGGCAAAGCGGTGGCCCCGCAGGAACTCCTGACCGAAGGCGACCGGATCGCCATATCTCCTATTTATTCCGGAGGGTAATTCCGATGAGATCCGGGCCGGGTGTCGAAAGGTCCCGGCAGGAACCGCCGCAGCCTCTGGTGAGGCCCGCCCCGCCGGTTCGGCCGCCGACGCCGAGTGAGCAGGCCGACAGGCAGGCCAAGCAGAAGGCCTGGGAGAATGCGCACCCGCGCAACAATCAGAGCCGGAACAAAAAGTGACCGTCTGACCACGGCTAGATTATGGTATTGGCGTCGGTGTCCACGGACACCACCTCGCAGGTGATTTTGTGGAACGTGGTAAACCAGCGGTGCGCCTCTCAGTCTTTCAGTTCGCGAATCCAGATATTCCGGAAACGAACGGGATTGTCGTGGTCCTGCAGCATCAGGGGACCCTTGTCGCCGTGCGGAACATACCCGGTGACCGCATGAGCGCTGATCCAGTTGGTGCCGCCCTGGAGTTCGACGTGATCCTGGATCAGGATGCCGTTATGGAAGACGGTGAATATCGTCTTTCTGGCAACCTTGCCGTCGGAGTCGAAAATCGGCCGATGATAGACGACGTCGTACGTTTGCCATTGTCCCGGCTTGCGTGATGCATTGACCAACGGGACGGCCTGGCCGTACAACGCCCCGCATTGGCCGTCCGGGTAGGTCTTGTTCTCGTACGAGTCGAGGACCTGGATTTCATACATCCCCTGGAGAAAGACGCCGCTGTTGCCTCGACCCTGGCCGTTTCCGACGACCACAGACGGCGTGGCGAACTCGACGTGAAGCTGGCAGGAGCCGAACTGCTGCCTGGTCCTGATGTATCCTGCGCCCTTGACCGATTCCATGTATCCGTCACGGAGGATCCACCTCGACGGCCCGCCCTTGATGTCCGTCCAGTTCGAGAGGTCCTTGCCGTCGAAGAGCACGATCGCATCGGAGGGGGCCGCCCCTGGTGTTTCCTGGGTGCCGGAAGTTCCCGGAGTGATCACCGGCGGCGCGGGGCGGTTTTCGTCATGCACCATCCACCTCCCGGTTTCAGTATCGACGTACTGGATCACTTCCTTCTTTTGTTCATTCTGTGCCGCCGTCCGCATGAAGCTCGTGGCTGCGATGCCAAGAAAACACGCAACCACCGCCGGTATCCATATCCTCTTCACGGTTCCTCCTTTTGCATCAACCCTTCACCAGACCGATGGCGTTGCCCTCGGGATCCTGAAAGAGGGCGAACGTCACAATGTTGGGAATCTCGGTGATGGGAACGAGTATTTTGCCGCCGAGGCTCTCGGCCTTTTTCAGGCAAGCTGCCAGGTCCGGCACCTGGACGAAGAAGGTCACGTGTCCGGGGGTGCCCTCGCTTGTTGGTCCGATGCCGCCACCGATGCTTCCCGGTCCAGCGGCCTTTACCAGACCATAGCCCATTGGATTGTCGGCGTTGATTTCCCATTCGAACAACTTGCCGTAGAATTTTTGAAGCTTCTGCGCCATTTGATTCGGTTATATTTATAAATCGGTTTCCAATAGAAGGTGGCGATCCACTCGGCGGCCTGCAGCCGCTGTGAACGATCCTCACTGCGCACAGCGACGATCGCGGACCAGCGCGTTGTCGGGAATCGATCCCCACCCGCCATATTCGTCTCGAGAAGCGTGACGCGAAAGCTCCCGCGTGGGGGAAGAACGCTCGATCTCCCGCGTCTCAGTCAGTCTTCTATTTCCTTGTCCAGTTTTCTGGTGCCCGCATACGCCGCCAGCAGGTACAACAGGATCAGTATGGCCGAAACGGAAGCCACGATCAGGAGTTTTCCAAGAGTTGCACCGCGAGGAGCCGAGGGATCCTTCAGCATCCGGAACGCCGTGCCCGCGACCACGCAGACCACGTAAAAGAAGGCTACCAGCGAGGCACGGAATCTGGGGATCGTGACGCCGCCAAAGTAGAGAATTGCGCCAATCGGAAGCACCACGTTGGCGATGACGATCAGGGCTAGGTCCATAAAGTCCGTAACCGGCTGGTGCAACCAGAGCTGCCGGTAAAGGACATCCAGCCAAAGCACCACAATCGTCGCCAGGTACATCCGAGTGCACACCCTGCGAAAAATCGAGGCGCTGCGCTCGTCGACTTGCACGCCGGATTGCTTCATTGGGTCTCCTCCTCCCAGAACAGCCGGTCCAAGGTCCGATCCAGAGCCCTCGCGATCCGTATGCACAGTTTCAGGGTCGGGTTGTACTCTCCCTTTTCGATGAGCCCGATCGTCTGACGTGTCGCTTCGACTCTGTCGGCCAGTTCCTGTTGGGTCCAGCCCTTCTCGACGCGAGCCACTTTCATGCGGATGTTGGTTGCCATAGCCGTTTTCGTTTGCCCCTCATGATAACCGATGCCGGCATGTGAAGCAAATATGTTTTGCTTTGTGTCAATTATAAATTGCATTTCTTGCTTGACAGATGAAAGATATATATGTCATATTGATGTTGTTAGATTGCAAATTGAATATTTTAACTGCTATTGATAACAGGAGGTGACATCATGAACGGAGGATTGAGCCTGGGAGTGATTGACCGGAAGCCGAAAGCCATACGGATAACGCACCTGGTCATTTTGGCAACCCTGCTGGGGTTCTGGCTGTTTGCGATTGCCACGCGTTCCCCGACCAAGGTCGTGTTCGTCAACAAAGACGGCAAACGGGTGTTAACGCTCGATTACGAGGCGACTTCCGCCTTCGCTGAAGGTCTGGCGCCGGTAAAGAGAGGCGGCAAGTGGGGCTATGTCGACAAACGTGGTGTCGTGATTGTCCCGCCGACTTTCGCCGAAGCCGGTTCCTTTCATGACGGTCTCAGCCTGGTCGTGCACCACGGCAAAGCTGGCTTCATCGATCACAAGGGCGAATTCGGCATTTCACCGCAGTTCGAGCGGGGATCAGACTTTTCCGATGAGTTGGCGGCCGTGTCGCAGGCCGGCAAGTTCGGTTACGTAGACGTCAGCGGAAAGTTTGTGATCCGGCCGCAGTTTGAGTCGGCCGATCCGTTCCATGAAGGGCTGGCAGCGGTAGCAGTGGGGGAGGCAGGAGCCGCAAGATGGGGCTACGTTGACAGAACGGGCCGGTTCGCAATTCCTGCGCGGTTCGAGCTTGCCGGCTCCTTCAGCGATGGCCTGGCAGCCGTAAAGGTAAGGGAACCCGATGGCGACAAGTGGGGATACATCGATAGATCCGGCATCTTCGTCATCCAGCCCCGGTTCGAGGACGCCGTCATGTTTGCCGACGGTCTGGCCGCCGTTCAGATCATCGCCACCTCACCCGGCCCAACCTCCAATGGGCAAGCGGTTTCGGGTTCTGATGCTGTAAGCGGGTGGGGATTCATTGACAGGAAGGGCTTCCTGGCCATCGATCCCCGATTCCAGCAGTCGAGGCGTTTTTCGCAGGGGCTGGCCGCGGTACGCTCCGGCGCCAAATGGGGCTATATCGACAAATCCGGCGAGTGGGCGATCGCTCCGAAGTTCGACGAGGCGCGCGATTTCAGTGAGGGCCTGGCGCTGGTCGGCGCCAGGGACGCAGCCGGCAGGATGGGCTACGGCTATATCGACAGCGGCGGCCGATATGTGTTCAACTCTCAGACCGGCATCGCAGATGCGTCGTATTTCTCGGAGGGTCTGGCATCGCTGACCGTTTCCAGGACATGGTACGAGCGCCTGAGTCCGCTGAACTGAAACGCGCTGTCGACAGGTTTCACCCGCCGGCGGTTGCTTGGGATGTGAGGAGAAGTGGGGACGCATGAAACGTCCCCGCCTTTCCTATGTCGTGCGTAATATATTCCCGGTGGGCTTAGCCGAAATGCTGGAGTCGCTTCCACAGTTCGGGCCAGGACAGTCGCGGTCCCTTGCACAGCCAGATGTCGGGGTGGCGCGTGGTCTCTTCGTTCCTGACGCCGTAGGCGTTTGTGACCTGTCCGGCCAAGGTGCATCCCTCAAACAGGCGCTCGGCGCTACTCCGGTCATAGCCGATCACGATCAGGGTCGCGGGTGCAGGATCGCCATAGCCGCGCAGCCAGTAAGAGTTGATCCCGCTGATTGCTCGAGGGAGGCCGTAGGATGGGCCGTAAAGGTTGATGGCACCGGCCTCGCCATAGTTGCCCGCCAGGATGCCTGTGCGCGTTTTCTCTGCTGCAGGCAGGGCATCATAGATACCCGCAACGGTCCGGACCAGCTCGGGCCAGCCGATCTCCTCATTCAGGTCCGTGTTGATCTTGCTTGCCACGTTCCACAGGGGAGAGTTGACCGGCGAGAAAGGACCCAACGCCAGGATCAGCGCGCCGCCGATGGCGAGCATGCCCCAGTTGATCCGCACCAGCAGGCGCCCCCAGCCGGGCGGGAGCGCGGCGATCCACTCCTGCCAACAGACCGTCCCTCCGGCAAGGAGAATCGGGTAGACCGGCCCGGCGTAATAACCGCGTCCTTGCGCGGCAAAGAACAGGATCACGGGCACCACGGCCATCCAGCCGAGCATGC
The DNA here is from genome assembly GCA_020072565.1 of Terriglobia bacterium. Classification (NCBI taxonomy): domain Bacteria; kingdom Pseudomonadati; phylum Acidobacteriota; class Terriglobia; species Terriglobia bacterium. Next base: position 81,604 of record JAIQGI010000020.1, on the reverse strand, counting down.
GATAGGCCTTGCCGGCGGCCGCACGAAAATAGAAGTAAAGTCCCGCAAGCCAGAGCGGGACGGTGAACGGGTTGGCCGCCAACCTGAACTGATCGAGCAGGAAGCCTCCGGTGCGGCCAATCCGTATGTCGCGTTCGTGGATGCTGCGCAGAAATTCGAGTGAGATGAAATCATGCTGGAGCTGCCAGAGCAGGTTGGGAAGGAAAATCAAGAGGGAGAGAGCGACGCCGGCCCAGAGCCAGGGACCGGCGAGGAACCGGCGCGCCCGGGTGAGCAGCAGTCCTGCTACGATCGCTGCGACGTAAAAGGCGATCGTGTACTTGGTCATCATGCCGAGACCGATCACGGCCCCCATAGGAATCCACCAGCGCGGATTCTCGGACTTCACCAGCCGGACCGCGAAGTAGGCGGTCAATACCCACCACAGGTAGTCGAACGCAACGTATTGGAACAGAGTACTGGCGGCAAGGGAGATGGGCGCAATCGCCACCGCGACCGCGGTCACGACTTGCGCATGGCGGCGTCCTCCCAGTTCGCGCGCCATCAGTCCGGCTGTCACCATCGCGATGCTCTGGGAAAGCGCTGCGAAGAACCGCAGACCCGCGAGTGACGGACCAAACATCGCAAACGCGATGCGAGCCACGAATGGAGTCAGGGGTGGATAGGCCACGTAACCCCAGGCCAGGTAGTGCGCATCGTCAATCGTGGCTAATTCGTCCCGGTGGAATCCATAGTTGGCGTTGGTAAGTGTGTGCAGGATCAGTTTTGTCAATGCCAGAGCTACGAGGATTCCAAGGTCTGCGAACATGACATCTCGTCGTGCCCGGGATTCTTTCATTGAGAATGCCCTTTCGAATCCGCTGTCTGAAGCGGTCCGGCCCTCGCGCGCGTCAGAGAACTGATGCGTGGACTATGTTTCTTCAGGCGGTTTCAGCGCACGGAAACTGCGGTAAATCAACAAATCATACCCAATCTTTAATCCACCGGCGAGGAAGAAGGGCACCGAGGTGAATGCCGTCTGCAGCAGCGCGCCTGTAAGCCACGGTGACCATGCAGCGCCTATCGGCGGGATATGTTATCAGACTTATCTCACTCCCGGGTACGAGCCCGGGAGATCAGGGAACCACGAAACACATGAAACACATGAAATACTCCTCGAGTGCTCCGTGGCTGCTGACTCCACGGCGATTCGCTCAAAGCATGCGCCGGGGAAGCAACGCGCTCAGGTGCATCGTCAGATCGTAGACCGAGCTATCGCAAGACGCCGCGAAGTCCTCCGGCCGGGAGCCTTCGTGCGCATCAAAAAAAGTGGCGATATCGCCGTTGTGCACACGCGGCTCTGAGCCGATCTCCACGATGCAGTGGCTGGCGGAGATCGATGCGATGATGGGGTAGAGCACCTCCCCGATGCGCACGCGCGCGCCCTTTGCGGCGGCGCGAGGCAGGCCGTCCGCATGTCCGACCGGCAGTGTCGCGACCCAGACGTCGTGCTCGGCCCGGTACGCGCGGTTGTATCCGGCACTTTCCCCTTTGGACAGCTGCTTGACGTAGAGGACTCGCGCCTTGAGGCGCAAGGCCGGCCGCAGCGCCATCAAGCCGAGGGAGCGGAATTCCTTTTCGGAGTAAATGCCGAACAGAGCCATGCCGGGCCGAACCATGTCGAGAAACGCATCGGCGTGTTGGAACAGGCCGAAGCTCGAGGCGGCATGCTTTTTCCCGAGCTGGAGCCCCTTGCCCTCGAGCGCGCCCCCGAGTGACAGGAATCGCTTCAGCTGTTCCACATCGAATTCGGGGTCCTCTGTGAAGGTCATCATCATTCCCTCGACCTGCACTGATTTACGGCCGGCCAGATCCGCGATGAGACCAGGCGCTTGCCTGTAAGGAATCCCAACGCGGCCAATCCCGGTGTCCACGCAAATATGGAGGGGAACTGTGCCCCGAATCCTGCGCGATACCCTGTCCAGCGCCGGCCCGAGGGCGGTATAGACCATGGGCCGGATCTTCCGGACAACGGCGTCTTGCAGCTCCCCTTCGTCGCAAGGGCCCATGAGCAGGATCGGCTTTTGAATGCCCGCGTCGCGCAAGGCATGGGCTTCGTGCAGCTTGACCACTGCAAAGCCTGCGATCGCCCTCTCCGGCTCGAGAGCCCGGGCCACATTTACGACACCGGTTCCATAGCCGTTATTCTTGATGACGGCCAGGATTGGTCTTCCCGAAACCCGCCGGGTGATCTCCGCCACATTGTGCCGGAAGTTTGGCGTATCGATTTCCACCCACGGGTCGAAAGAGGAATCCCTGGGCACAGATGCTGCATATGCGCGGGTTCCTCTGCTCAGGACGCCCATGCCGAGCGCGGTCTTAAAGAAGGTTCTGCGTGAAGGGATCATCGCTTGCCTCGATTCGTTATTTTTCGAGCATTCTACGATAAACAAGGGGTGATCCCCTCAGAATTCAGCGTCGCCCGTCGTTCGCAGCCGGGCACTCCGTCATCGCATATGTGAAGCGACCGGAAGAATGGAGGATTCATTGCCGTTCTTACCGTGCCAGACATGGGGATGCCGGAGGACGCACCATATATCGGATGGGCACGCGTTTGCCTGGAGTGGCGCGCTTTTGCCTCGCTCCAATCGTATGGGATCTCTTATAATTCTTCTTAAACCAGGGAAAAGGGGGACGCCATGCGTCGAGCATCGTTGTATGGGGTGATCGTTGCTGCATTGACACTGCTGTTATGCGCAGGCATGCCGGGAAACGCCCAGCAGCTTTCGGCGACCGACATTGTCGGCGGGCGGGGAGGAGATGAGTTTTCGGATTTCCAGCCTCCTGCCGGAGCGCGCGTCATCGAGGTCAGGATCAGGTCCGGCGATAAGATTGATTCGGTACAGATGATGTACGCCCTCGCCGACGGGCGCAGCGTGCAGGGCCCGCGACACGGCGGCTCGGGCGGCGGACTCAACACCTTTCGCCTCGACCCGGATGAATACATCATTGGCCTTTCCGGTCGCTGCGGCGACCAAGTGGACTCATTGCGCATACATAGCAACAAGCGCACGTCGGCGCTTTTCGGGGGGCGTGGCGGAAACCGGGATTACCGCATCGACGTCCCGGCCGGGTATCAGGCCGTGGGTTTTGCAGGCCGGGCGGGGGACCTTATGGATGCCATCGGATTGATCTATACTCCGGTTCCACGCCGCCGTGCCATATTGTCGCCCACTCAGGTGGCGCCGGCGCGCTTTGCCCAGACGCAGCTGGCCGGCGGTCGGGGTGGCAATCCATTTTCGGACCAGGAGGCTCCGGAAGGGGCGCGGATCGCCGAGGTGCGCGTGCGGGGGGGCGATCAGATCGATGCTGTTCAACTGATCTACCTTACGCTTGATGGCCGCTTGGTCGAGGGCCCGCGGCATGGCGGGTCGGGGGGCAACGAGCGCATCTTTCGTCTCGACCGCGACGAGTACATTATCGGCATAGCGGGCCGTTGCGGTGACAACGTCGACTCGCTGCGCATAATCACCAACAAGCGAACATCCGAGGTCTTCGGAGGGCGTGGCGTAAGCAGGGATTACCGTATCGACGTCCCGGCCGGGAACCAGGCTCTGGGGTTCGCGGGCCGGTCGGGAGAGTACCTGGACGCCATCGGCCTCACCTACGCCAGGATGACCTACCGGAGATAGCAGGAGCGGTTCGCGAAGCGCGCCAGGGCGCAACGGAAATCACTGGGAGGTGCGTCTTGATTGCTACTTATGTGTTTCGTCGTCTGAATGGTTTCAGAACGCGCCATGATTACCGATCCCGTACCGAGAAGCAGCAAGCGACGCGTCGAATATGAGAGCAGCGACGCCATGATCGCGCTCGCAGTTCCCGGCGACGGCCGGTTCCATGCGCTTGCGCTCGAGGTCGAGGCCACGTTGGCCTCCGGCTCGACCCGTCCTGTCCGGGCTGCCTGCACGGCGTTGCTGTCCGAAGCCGCGAGGTTCTACGGAGTCGCTCAGCCGGATGTGCGCGTTCTCGCCGCCCGGCCGTTGCGGGTCTATGAGACCGGTGCGACCGAGCTCTTTGGCGATTACGATCCCAGGACGGCGCTGATCAGGGTCTGGATGCGGACCGCAGTACAGCGCCGGGTGACCTCGTTCGGCACTTTCTTGAGCACACTCTGCCACGAGTTCTGCCACCACCTGGACATGCTGCGGTTCGGTTTTACCGGCACTCCCCACACCAGAGGGTTCTATCAGCGCGCCGCAGTGCTTTATCACCACTGCCGCGGAACTCCGCTGCGGCCCCTGATCTGGCGGCGCATTTTGAGAGGCCGGTGGCAAATCGATTGGGCGCGCATGCGCGTCCCGCGCGGATCAGGAGTGGCCGATTCACTGCCCTGAGCGTGATTGCCCTCAGCAAATCTTGTTGAAGCTCTTTATGTCCCGCCGGAGATTCGGCCACCCCTGGCTTTGAGATCGTAAAATGCAACCAGCCAATCGGCAATCCGTTTCACCTCGCCTGGACGAAAGAGGGGCAAATCGGCGACCGCAGCATAGTCGGCGACCACGGCGTCTAACTCTCCCGGCGACGTCTGGATACCCCCGGACAAGCTTCTCCGGAGCACCTCGATCTTGCGAAGCCTGGCGTCGCTCTTGCCTCCCTCGACCAGGACAATGTTGATCGCGCGGAAATGTGCGCGAGCTAAAGCCACCAGATCGCTTTCGCGCCCCCCTTTCCGCAGGACCGCCGTCCTCCCGGGTGCCGCCAAGGCCACTCCGTCCGCTCCGGCCATCAGGAACTTCGACGAATCCTTTTCCGGACTGCCGAGATCGAATCCGTGGCTGCAGTGCTTGACTACTGCCACGGTCAGGCCGCGCTTTTTCAATTCAGGTACGAGCCGGGCAATCAGCCGTGACTTGCCGCTTTCGGAATGCCCGACGAAGGCAATGATTTTCATGATGGCGCCCGGGCGCAGTTATAGCACACCCGATAGAAATCAAACCACGAAACCCACGAAAGCCCTTTTCTCGTGGTTTGCATGTTTGTCGGTTGCCTTGACGGGGTCGGCGGGGCCGCGGGATAATCGCAGCGCCATGGCAGATCAGAAGCTCCATTATTCCGGGGTGGTCGACTCCCGGTTTCCCGGATTGACTGAGGAAGTCAGGAAAGTCATCCGTGAGTCCGAGCAGAAATATGATGGCGGATCCCGCTCTTCCGAGAGCTTTCTTTGGGAGCACACCACGCACGTGGCTTCCCTGGCGCACCGGCTGGCTCTGGCAGAAAATCTGGATCCCGTGATCCCAGCGGTTGCCGCGCTCTTTCATGATGCCGGGAAGTTCGCGGGAGGAAGATACCACGAGGACGCCGGGGCGGAAGAGGAAGAATCCGCTCGCATCGCCGAGCCGCTCCTGCGCCGGTTCGGCATGAGGTCGGCGGACATCAACCGCGTCATTTCCGGGCTGCGGGCCCTGTACAGCGAGAAAGCTGCCAAGAACGCCGTCGCCCGGATCATTCATGACGCTGACTTTCTCTCCAAGTTCGGCGCTCTGGGTGTCGCCAGTTTTTTCGTCAAGTCTGCGCTCCGCGGCCGGACGCTCGGATCCGCCGTCCTCGGGCATCTGAGCAAGGAGCTCACCTATGCGGCCTGCCTCCCTTCAAATATGCATACAGCCGCCGGCCGGCGGCTGGCTGCGAAAAAAGCGGCGGACTCCTTGAAGTTTTTCGATTCGCTTCTTGCCGACCTTCGGGATGCAGGAATCGCGGATCTTGAAGTCCGGCGGATGCGCGTGCCTCATCCCACCAGGAAGAAACGATCCCTGGAGGTCCGCCTTGTCGCTTCCCGGACCTGTCCGCGGTGCGGCGGCCGCTGGCAGCGGACCTGGACTACGGAACGGGGGGTCAAGTGCCGGAAGCTCATTGTCGATTGGACCTGCCGGGGTTGCGCCGGGCAGCTTGAAACGTCCTTCTGCCTTCCTGAGATCGCTGGGTAATGGATTCGACAAGTGCGATGATGACCGCTCGATTGATGAACTCGCTACGAAGTCCTTGGAGCGCGCAAGCCTGGTTGCGCCTTGGCTCTTCGCCGAGGATACGAACGACACGAAAGGATTTTTTTCGCGTCTTTCGTGGTTCATGGTATCGGCCGCGACTACGCCCAGCCGTGCATATCGCTGGTTAATTCGTCGTCGGGAGAATGCTTTGCCTGAATTTCTTAAAGTGATCACCAGCGATCAGTTTGTCGAGCGACTCGGCTGCTTCCCGAGGCTTGCGTCCGAGCGTGTTTCGTTGGGGGCATCGCTGCGTCGCGTCCTGGCCGAGGATGTGGTCGCAACCGAAGACCTGCCCGAACGGGCGCGCTCGACCGTGGATGGCTATGCGGTGCACGCGGTAGATACGTTCGGCGCTTCGGATTCGATGCCCGCTCTTCTCGAAGTCGTGGCGGCGGTCGAGATGGGTACGATGCCCGACTTCGCCATCCGGGCGGGGCAAGCCGCGCACATACCTACAGGCGGTTTTTTGCCGGCAGGCGCCGACGCCGTCGTCATGGTGGAGTACACTAACCCGGCCGGCGGAAACCGCGTCGAGGTGACCCGGCCTCTGACGGTCGGAACGAACGTGTTGGAGAAGGGCGAAGACGTCAAGGCCGGCGAATCGGTAATCCGTGCGGGCAGGGCCTTGCGACCTCAGGAACTCGGACTGCTCGCGGCCTTGGGTGTCACTCACGTTCGGGTTTATCGGCGGCCGCGGGTGGCGGTCATCTCCACCGGCGATGAGGTTGTCCCCATTGACCGGACGCCCAAGCCGGGCCAAATCCGCGACGCGAATACCTACTCGATTTCCGCCCTCGTCCGGGCAGTGGATGGTGAGCCGAAGAGCTTTGATATTGTTCCCGACGATGGCGCGATGCTTGGTGGAGCTCTCGAAAACGGTTTGGCCCAGGCCGACATAGTGGTCGTTTCCGGCGGCAGCTCCGTGGGCACGCGCGACCTGATGGTGGATGTGGTTGCCGCACTCCCCGGGGTTGAGGTGCGGGCGCACGGCGTGGCGATCCGGCCCGGAAAGCCCACGCTTCTGGCCAGGCAGAAAGGCAAGGCGATATTCGGCCTGCCCGGACACCCGGTGTCGGCCTTGATAGTTGCTCAGGCCTTTCTGGCTCCTTTTCTGAAGTACCTGCAGGGCGGAAGGCTGGAAAAGGGCCCCTTGGGGCAACGCGTGAAAGCCGTGTTATCCACCTCCATCCACTCTACCGTCGGGCTCGAGGAATTCGTCCGTGTTTTCCTGGAGGAAGCCTCCGATGGCGGATTTTTCGCCCAGCCGGTATTCGGCAAATCCGGGATGCTGTCCACGATGGTCAAGGCGAGCGGGATTGTCGTGGTGCCCATGCATGTGGAAGGATTTGCCCAGGGAGAGGTCGTCGAAGTCATCCGGATGTAAGGAGAGGATCGCCTCCGTGAAACGCCACCGACAGATCTATCGCAAACTGAAACCGCTGGGCGAGGCCAAGGAGATCTTCTTCACGCGCTTCAAGGATTTACTCATGGAGCCGGAAATCGTGCCGGTCAGGGAAGCGCTGGGCCGCGTCCTCACAGGTCCGGTCAAGGCCGCCAGGTCGGTGCCGGCCTACCATGGGGCGGCCATGGACGGTGTCGCCGTGCGCGCGGCCGCAACTTTCGGCGCACTGCCGGAACACCCGGTTTCCATGAGCGCAGGCACGGAGGCAATCCCCGTCAATACCGGCGCTCCCCTTCCCGAGGGGACCGATGCCGTGGTGATGATCGAGCAGGTGGAATCCGGGGATGGTTGCTTCGAGATCCGGGAAGCCGCATACCCATGGCAAAATGTTCGCAAGACGGGCGAAGACATTGTCGTCGGCGAAATCCTGCTTCCGGCGCGTCACCGGATCCGCGCGTATGACCAGGGCGCCCTCCTCGCGGCCGGGATACTCTCGGCGGAAGTCTTTCAAAAGCCGCGCGTGCTCATCATCCCGACCGGCGGTGAGATCGTGCTGCCTGAAGAGGCAAAGGACCCGCTGCAGCCAGGATTGATCGTCGAGGTGAACGGCCAGGTCCTATCATCCATGGTCGCCGAGTGCGGAGCCGGGGCCGTCGTCGGTGCGACCGTGCCCGACGATCCTGTGAAGATCAAGGAAGCCGTGACTTCAGGGCTGGCTGCCGGATACCACCTTATCCTGATCATCGCAGGCTCTTCGGCCGGGTCTGAAGACTACACGCCGTCGCTCCTGAGCGAAATGGGCGAGTTGCTCGTTCACGGCGTCACGGTTATGCCGGGCAAACCCACACTGCTCGCAGCGGTGAACGACCAACCGGTCGTCGGCATCCCGGGCTATCCCGTTTCCGCGGTGATCTCTTTCCGCGAGTTTGTGCGGCCGCTGCTGTATCGCATGCAGGGCGTAGCGGCGCCGGACTCGGAGAAAATCGAGGCAGTCATCGGCCGCAAACTCCCCTCCAAGCCCGGCCTGGAGGAGCATGTGCGGGTCATCCTCGGCAAGGTGGGAGACCGGGTTGTCGCTCTCCCTCTGGCCGGCGGGGCAGGAATGATGACCTCCCTGGTGCGCGCGGACGGGATTCTGCGCATCGCCCCGGAAATCACCGGCTATTCCGAGGGCGAGAGGGTGGAAGTCGAACTTCTCACCCCCAGGCAGGCCCTGGGTAACAGGCTGCTTGCGATCGGTTCGCACGACCTCACCATCGATCTGCTGGCGAGCCTGATCAAAGAAAAATCGGGTGGCACGGTCACGATATCCTCGAGCAATGTCGGAAGCCTGGGCGGGCTGCTCGCGATCGGAAAGGGGATTGCCCACTTCGCCGGATCCCACCTTCTGGATGAGCAGACAGGCGACTACAACCGCTCCTACATCCGGCACTATCTGCCGCAGACAGCCGTGACCCTGATGACTCTCGTGCACCGATGGCAGGGATTCATGGTCGCGCAGGGCAATCCGAAAAACGTCCGGCACATTTTGGACTTGGCGCGCTCCGATGTTTCCTTTGTCAACCGGCAGGCAGGTTCCGGGACGCGCATCTTGCTGGACTATGAACTGCAAAAGGCCGGCATCGATCCGGCTGCGATCCTCGGGTACCGAAGCGAGGAATACACGCACATGAGCGTGGCCATGGCGGTCGCATCGGGACGGGCAGACGTGGGGCTGGGTGTCCTGGCCGCGGCTAAAGCGCTGGATCTCGGCTTCATTCCCTTAACCCGCGAGCGCTACGACCTTGTCATCCCGGTCGCCCTGTTCGACGACGATCGCATGCGCCTCCTGCTCGAAATCATCCGCTCTGAGCAATTCATCAAACAGGTCCTCGCCATGGGTGGTTATGAGGTCGAGGAGACCGGCCGAATCGTGGCGGATTAAGCACAAGACTCTTCCTTGAAAGCAGGAACAAGTGGTAGAACCCGCCCTGGTTGATGAAGATTAGAGCGCACCAGAGGGCATGACCATAGCCTGGATACCGTTGAGAGATCGACTACCGGGAGGCAATGCGGCTGGCGATTGCTCACAAGCCTGAGATAATCGCTTGGGGCCTCCCACTGGAACCGGGCGGAGAGTGAGATGGATGTCCAGGTCCAGGTTTCCCAACTCCGGCGCCAAACTTGCTGAGCCTCAGCGTTCCAGAGTGGTCTTGGGCTGGGCCCGTTTGGTGCTCTTACTGTGCAATTCTTGAAGTATCCGCCTTGAATCCGGTGTCAGATTTCGGAGCTGGACTCCAAATCCGTCGAAATTTCGATCCGTGCTCAGATACCAGCCGTGGTGCGTGACCGTGGCTTCCAGCCGCACTTCGGTGCCGGCAGCATCAAATTGGATTACTATTTCACTGCCTGCCGCCATCAGGGCTGAAGTTTCGAGAAAAGCCCCCTCTTCAGACAGATCGTGGATCCATGCGGCGCCCGAATTCCCATGCCACTCCAAACGGCAAGGGATACGGACTTCCCGACGTTGCGATATGCGCCGGTCCGAAACGGAACGTTGGCGGCCGGTTGGGGCTGCCGTGGCTCCTGCCGGCGGACTGGCGGGCGTGCGGGCCGTGCTTTCCGGTCCCGGGCCTTCCGGTTTAAGACTGTCCCCCTTCAGTGGTGATGATTTCAGGGCTGAGGCCTTGGCTTCGGATTGAGAGCCGGCGAGAGCTTGTTGGATGATAACCGGGAGTTCGTTGACAAAGTTCGGACCTCTGACAACATGTGCATCGGCGCCCGCTCTGAGCATGCGAATCGTGGGATTATCTATGTCGGGTCCAAAAATGAGGATTATGGGCGTAGCAAGTCCCAGATGTTGGATGTATGCGATCAGCTCTGACCGGTCTGCATCGGACAGGCGGTGATCGACAAGCACGGCATCATGACACCCGGCCTTGAAATGATCGATCGCCCGCTGGACGCCGGGGAACACCTCCAGATGTATGTTGGGTGCTCTTGCCCGGATCTCATATACCAGGTAATCCGCCTCCGTGAGATCGGCCGTAATGAACAGCACATTAATCGTGGTGCCAGTTGACGACGTGCGCCGCAAGTAACTCCCCCCCCGAAAGCAATCCCCAATCAATCATTACGGGTAGATGCATTATAGCACGAGGATGATAGGCATTCAGTCTGGGCGCCGGATCCGGGCAAGCTGTTGATTCTTCGGGAAATCACCTGAGGAGGTCGGAACCTTGCCCAAGCGTTGCTCAGGCCGTATCCTGATAGTGGAGGCGAAAAAGTGAGCAACAGCATTCTGAGAGTTCCCGAAGCCGTTAACGAACCGGTCCGCAGTTATGCGCCTGGATCCCCCGAAAAGGCATCGCTCAAAGCCAAGCTCCTCGAGATGTCGAACGAGGAGATTGAGATCCCGATCATCATAGGCGGGGAAGAAATTCGCACCGGATCGACGATCAAAGTTGTTTGTCCGCACGAGCATGGGCATGTGCTGGCGGTGTGCCATCAGGCCGGCGCCAGAGAAGTGGAAAAGGCAGTGTCGGCCGCGCGCAGCGCGTGGCAGAGTTGGTCCGAGATGTCTTGGGAAGCCCGTGCTGCGATTTTCATAAAGGCCGCCGAACTTTTGGCCGGACCCTGGCGCGACACGCTGAATGCGGCCACAATGCTCAACCAGTCCAAGAGCGTCTATCAGGCCGAGATCGATGCGGCTTGCGAGTTGATTGATTTCTATCGCTTCAACACGGCCTACATGCGTCTCATCTACGACTACCAGCCGTCCAGTTCGGAGGGAACATGGAGCTATGTCGAGTACCGCGCGCTCGAGGGCTTCATCTTTGCATTGACCCCCTTTAATTTCACCTCCACCGGGGGAAATCTGGCGACCGCCCCGGCCATGATGGGGAACGTGGTGCTGTGGAAGCCCGCCTCCACGGCAGTGCTCTCCGGGTATTACATCATGAGATTGCTGGAGGCCGCCGGCCTTCCTCCGGGTGTCATCAACTTCATCCCGGGGCGCGGCGGGCACGTGGGCGATCCGGTTCTCAACAGCTCCGACTTCGCGGGGATCTTCTTCACCGGCTCGAACAGCACATTCAATGCCATTTGGGAAACGATGAGCCGCAACCTCGGACGTTACCGGGGCTATCCACGCATCGTCGGCGAGACCGGCGGGAAGGACTTTGTATTTGCCCATGCCTCCGCCGATGTCGATGAACTGGCAACGGCGCTCGTGCGCGGCGCATTCGAATACCAGGGGCAGAAATGCTCGGCAGCCTCCCGCGCGTATGTCCCGCGCTCTTTATGGCCGCGCTTGAAGGATCGTATGCTGGGTTACATTGCCGAGATCCGCATGGGCGATCCGGTGGACTTCCGCAACTTCATGAACGCGGTCATCGATCGCGCCGCCTTCGACACCATCATGGGCTACATAAATTATGCGAAGGAATCACGCGAGGCCCAGATTTTATGCGGCGGGAAGGGTGACAGCTCGAAAGGCTACTTCATCCAGCCCACAGTGGTCCTTACGGATAATCCGCGTTTCAAGCTCATGTCCGAGGAAATCTTCGGGCCCGTGCTGACGATGTTCGTTTACGATGATGCGAAGTTGGATGAAGCCCTGGAACTGTGCGACACCACCAGTCCTTACGCCCTCACCGGTGCAATCTTCTGCCGCGACCGGCGTGTTGCGGTCAAGATGAGCGAGCGCCTGCGTCATGCGGCCGGCAATTTCTACATCAATGACAAGCCGACAGGCGCCGTGGTGGGCCAGCAACCCTTCGGCGGCGGCCGGGCTTCCGGAACGAACGACAAGGTGGGCTCCGCCCTCAGCCTGTTGAAATGGACGTCGCCGCGGGCCATCAAGGAAAATTTTGTACCACCGCGGCATTTCGCCTATCCTTTCATGGGTGAGGAATAGGCCGGATCTGCATTCCTGCCAGGGGGGCGCTCAGGTTGGGCTATCCGGTGCCTGTTGCCTATCGTCCCAAGTCGCTGTTTACTGATATTCGATATTCAGAAGGCTTCTTTTATGAAAATGGAACGACCGAATGGAACCACATTTCAAGGGAACCCGCTCACGCTGATTGGATCCGAACTCCGAGTTGGGGACAAGGCTCCCGCTTTTACAGCGCGCACCCTGGATTTAAAGCCGTTCACCCTCGACGACACCAAAGGAAAGATCCGGCTGTTCAGCGCCGTCCCCTCGCTCGACACCCCGGTCTGCGATACGGAAACGCGCCGGTTCAACATGGAAGCTGCGAAACTGGGGGATAAGGTCGAAATCGTCACCGTGAGCGTGGATCTTCCATTTGCCCAGAAGCGCTGGTGCGGCGCCGCCGGCATCGACAAAATAAAGATCGTTTCAGATTACTACGATCGTTCCTTCAGCCAGGCTTACGGCACCCTCATCAAGGAACTTCACCTGTCCAGCCGAGCCGTTTTCATCGTGGATGACAAGGACACGATCCGTTACGTGGAGTATGTGCCGGAAATCGTGAACGAACCCAACTACGAGCGTGCGCTCGCTGCGCTCAAGGCCCTCCTGCATTGAGTGCTGGGTATTGGTGTTGGGTGACACCCTGGTCGAGGCCCAACCGAAACGTCTGTTTCGAATGTACTTTAGAAGAGCGAAAGATTAATGCAGAGAGAGCAGAGCGCTTTTTGCCTTGACCGGGAACGCTTCACGTCGTTTGCGTTGAGCTGTTGAGACTCGATGTAGTTTTCATGCGTCTGGGTGCGCCCCCCGCAGACGGCGGCCCGTTTACGCATCCATCACTCAATATCCTGTCCTTCACCCGATCCCCGGGTTGCTGCGACGGCCATGTCGCATTGACTTGCGGGGCTCCTCGATGGACAATAAACCGGTATCCGCGCGTAGCCACTTGCCTCCATTCGACTTCTCATCGATCGAGCCAAACGATACGCGGACGCGTTCCGAGCAATTGACGATAGAATCCAATATTCTTCAGGAGACCCTAATTCGATGATCCGACGATCCATGGTACTGGTTGCTGCTCTGCTGGCTTGCCTGCCGCTGACGGGATCGGCAGAGAAGGCTAACCAGGATGTGAAACCTCCTGCCGCGGCGCAAGCTGCCACGGATGATGTTGTTGTCAAGGTGCTCGGCGAATCCATCACAGAAAAGGATGTTCTGAACACCATCAACCAGATAGCGCGGGCTCAACAGCAGCAGGCCTCCCCTCAGCAGCTGCTCCAGAAAGACACCTTCTATTACAGAGATGCCCTTGAAACGCTGATCGGAAGCGTTCTGCTGAAGAATGAAGGCAAAGAGAAGAACATCGTCGCCGACCCGGCCAAGATCGAAGAGACCTACAAGTCTCTGAGGGGACAATTCCAGACGGAGGACGCGTTCCAGAAGGCGATACAGGCCCAGGGGCTCAAAGAGGCCGACGTGCGCAAGTCCATCGAAGACAGCGTCCTGATCCAACAGGTGCTGGGACAGGCGCTTAAAGACCTTCCGCCCGTTACCGATGCCGAGGTCCAGAAGTTTTACGACGAAAACCCCAAGTACTTTGAAGAGCCCCCGCAGGTCCACGCCGCCCACATCTTCATGAAAGTAGATAAGGCTGCCACGCCGGAACAAAAGGCCGCGATCAAGAAAAAACTCGATGACATCCGTGCCGACATCGAGAACAAGAAAATCACTTTTGCGGAAGCTGCCGCTAAGAATTCCGATGACAAGCAAAATGCCCAGAGCGGGGGGGATCTCGGCACCTTCAAACGCGGAGATCTGATACCTCCGCTCGAAGAAGCAGCGTTTACCGCCAAACCGGGAACGCTGACCCCGATTGTGGAGACCGAATTCGGCTATCATCTGATCAGCGTCATCGAGGTCAAAGCGGCAGTGAAAACGCCGCTCGAAAAAGTCAAGCCGGAAATCCTGAAGTTCCTGGAGCAAAAGACCAGGCAGGAAGCCACCCGAAAGCACGTCGACGAACTCAAGGCCAAGGTCAAGATTGAGACCCTGATGACCGACGAGGAATGGAACAAGCGCCACGCCGTCAAATGAGAGATGAGTGGGGAGTGGCGACCAGTCGGGAGCGCGCGTCACCCCAACCACTCACTCCTCACTCATAACTCGTTACTCATCATCACTTTTATTGAGGCGTTGCGGTTGTGTGAGCCCAATCCCATCCCGACAGCCCACGGGTGTTTACCGCCTTCACCGCAATCATCAGTTTTTCGCCCTTCTTTAATCCGGTGATCTGGGCCCTTGGTGTTTTTACTGTCAGGGTCCGTACCATGGGATTGCTCTCCGGTCCGTATGCCACCGTGTAGGAAGCCACCCCTTTTTCTGGGGCAGCCGCCCACGCGAGCTCGACAGCATCACTCGTGACACTCTCGACTTTGAGCCCTGTCACCCTGGCTGGGCTGGCTGCAAGGAGCATGATCGAGGCTGTGGTCATCTTGGCTGCCTCGGTCACCAGTTGGTGGTTGACGGTTTCGAGCAGGTCGGTTGACTGATGGTAATAGGGGTTCCCCAGCACGGGGTAGGAGCCCAGCCCTGATACGATGTCGCCGTATGCGTCGTAGAAGGCCGCGGCGTCCGTAGCTTTGTAGTAGCGGGCGTCGTAGGTGATCATTTTGGAAAAAAGGAAGGCGGCGGCATGCTGCAGATTCCGCATGCCGTCATTGGTGTAGCGGATGGTGTTGTCGAGCCGGTGATCGTTCGTCCAGCCGATCATGTCGTTGTTCAGCGCCCCTAGAATCTGCACCTTCTTCTCCTGCGCCTGCCGTACAAACTCGTGGCTGCCGAGATCGCCGGCTTCCTCGCCTGTGAACGCCGCAAAGACAATCGTCGCCGGCATGGGGGTCCTGGCCAGCACCCGCGCGGCCTCGAGCAGGACCGCGATCCCGGTTGAGTCGTCGTCGGCGCCGGGCCCGGCGGGGACAGAATCGTAATGACTGCCGAGCACATAGATCAGCTCGGGATTCTCGGTGCCGCGCAGGGTTACCAGGATGTTGGCGGTCCTGATATTGCCTCTGGCGTCGAACCACTGGTACTCCGGCTGATATCCGAACGACGAGAACGTGTTGTAGATGTAATCGCCTGCCAGCTTGTTTCCCGGCTGCCCGATGGCCTTGACGTCAAAATTGAACAAGGACTCTTGATACTCGTAGAGCTTGCAGATCGATACCTGGTCCGTGACCGCTCTGACTTTGCCGGCAATGGGGCGGTACATCGCTTCGCCCGACATGCGAAGAGCCTGTTCGGACGCGAGATCGGTCTGGATGCGGGTCAGCAGGCCGTCCCGGGTGATCTTCCGGTTTAGATCCAGGAGGTAAATTCCGCGTTCCGGGGAGATAGTGTCCCCATCGCGGTCGGCCACGATCAGAATCAGGTTGCCGGCAGGGTTTGCCACCCATTCGTACTCCGGGGCGATGGTCCGGACCGTATTGTTGTGGAACAGCTTGAAGTTTTTCAATGTGTCGAGATCGTAGAGATAGGAGCGGGCGTGGCGGCGCTCGCCTTTGATGGCGAGAACCTTGCTGCCGCTGAGGAACCGCGGTCCCCAATCCGGCTGGATCTCACGGCTCACCCTGACTTCGCCGGTACCGTCGGACTTGATGCAATAGATCTCGGTGTTCTTCTCGCGGGATACGGGCATTTCAAAGATGATGCGTGAGCCGTCGGGAGAGAGCGCCGCCGATCCGATCCTGTCTTGAGATTTTCTGATTGCAACCGGGTTCAGCGGCTCGCTGAGTTTCAAAACCTGGATGTTGTATTCGGTGCCGCTGCCGGCGGGAAAGGCGAGTGCGGAGCCCTCGGCCGAAATGGACGGGGCTGCCGAGCCGGTGAATCTGGTTGACTTGCCATCCACAAGGTTTAATACCGCAAACTCCACGCGCCGGCCTTGAGGCCCGCCGCCCCGACCGCCGGCTGCTCCTGCAGGAGCGGTACCCTGGCCTCCACCCCCGCCACGGCCGCCGGCTGCCGCTGCCGGAGCAGCGCCTTGACCGCCACGACCCGTCTGATCTCCCGTTCCAGGTCGAGGGAACGGCGACTGCGCCGAGGAGGTGTAGATCACATATTTGCCTCCGGGAACCATGATCGGGTTGATCTTGAAGCCGGGCCCGGAGGTGAGCGCATGCGGCCTTCCGGACTCGGACACGGCGTAAATCTCGTTTGAGGAGGTATCGGATTCTCTGGCTCCGGCGAAATAGACTTCGCGGCCGTCGGCACTGAAGGCGAGCCCAGCCTTGAGAAGTCCGTCATCGTCCAGTCGCTGCTCCTTGCCGGAGGAAAGATCGCGAAGGAAGAGATCCATGCTTCTGGTTTCGAGTGCGGAAAGCTGTCGTTGCTTTGCCGTAAGCGTCTGCCGGTCCTGGGTTGCGGCCTTGGAGAGGGCCTCGATCTCCTTGCGTAAGTTCGAGATTTCCTGCGTGTCCTTCACTCGAAAATAAGCAACCGTATCACGCGTGGGGGAGAAAACGAGGCTTTCTCCCTGGATGTCGACGACCTTATGCAACTGACGCTCGACGTCCAGTATATGGGTGACCACCGCAGGACGCGTGCCGTTCTCAAACGCTGCGTAGCGACCTGACGCGCTGAACCGGGGCGTGCGGCCATCGGGTGCAAGTTCTGTGTCCTGATACAGTTCACCCGTGACGAGGGCAATGCGCTCAAGCCACCGGTCGGCATCCGGGCCCTTCAATAGGGACTCAAACCCGCGCAGGGCGGTGATGTAGTCTCCGCTGTCCCATGCCTGATATGCGCGTTCCCAGCGCTCGTCAAGCAAATCCGGACCGGCCGCCACCGAAATACACGCAACTGTAAGGAGAAAAAGGGAAAACAACTTTTTCACGATCGCACCTCGCACTTTTGGGGTCGCGCTGGTACAATTCCAGCCTTTGAAAAAAAGACGGCTCGCCTTTCGGCCTGTCGGAGAGGCTGAGCGTAGCACTTGAACCCGGGAATATCCATCATTTTGGCTGGGAACACTTGCCACGCCCCGGGGTGGGTGGTTTAAGATAGCTGTTTACTACTCCGGAACGATTGCCTATAAATGTACCGGAAATGGAGGTCCGTCCAGACATGGCAACAGTGGATAAGGAAATCGTCAGGCAACCGCTCAACACGACCTATAGCGGCGTGCCTACCAACAACATCACTAAAGGCCTTCCCAAGCGGGTCGAATCGATCTGTCCGGATCCGGACTGCGGCAAAGTGATCGCAGCCCGCCTGTTCGCTGAGGACGGCAAGGTCTATATGGACAAGACTTGCCCGGAGCACGGCTACTGCAAGGATCTGTACTGGTCCGACGTCGAGCTCTATCTGAAAGCGGAAAAATGGGAATTCGGCGACGGCAAAGGGCTGTCCAACCCGAATACCTATAGCGAGCTCTGCCCGCGCGACTGCGGCATCTGCCAGCGTCATGCCAGCCACACTTCGCTGGGCAACATCGACTTGACCAATCGCTGCAATCTGACCTGCCCGATCTGCTTTGCCAACTCGAATGTGACCGGCAAAGTTTACGAGCCGAGCAAAGACCAAGTCATGGAGATGTTGCGGCTTTATCGGGGGGAGCAGCCGGTGGCAGGCCGCCTCGTCCAGTTTTCCGGTGGTGAGCCTACGATCCACCCCGACTTCCTGGAGATCCTCCGTGGGGCGACACAGCTGGGGTTCAGTCACATCCAGGTCGCTTCCAACGGAATCCGGTTTGCGGACCCTGATTTCACCATGCGTGCCGCCGAAGCAGGACTTCACACGATCTACCTGCAGTTCGACGGCGTGGACGATCATGTCTACAAGCAGACGCGCGGCCGTAATCTGCTGGAATATAAGTTGAAGACTGTCGAGGCGGTCCGTAAGGCAGGGATCAAAATCGTCTATGTACCGACGATTGCCGGCGGGATCAACGAGGATCAGGTCGGTAAAATCCTCAAGTTCGCCCTCGACAACATTGATGTCTCGAGCGGCATTAGCTATCAGCCCGTCGCCATTACCGGCCGGATCAACTATGAAGAGCGCCTGAAACTCCGTTTCACCCTGCCCGACCTGGTTCGTTGCATTGAGGAACAGACGGGGATCGCGACCAAAGACGATTGGTATCCGTTGAGCTTTGTCCAGCCGGTGTCGAAAATCATCAGCTCGGTACGGGGTGCGGACACTGTTCACATCACCTGCCATCCGCACTGCTCGCTCGGTACCTACCTGTTCATCGAGCAAAGCACCGGCAAGGCGATCCCGATCACGCGCTTTACGGATGTCGAAGGCATGTTCAAGGAAATCGAGATCCAGGCTGCCAAGACCAAGGCCAGCCGGTTCAGGCGCTTCGCCCAGATGAACGCGTTCTACCAGCTGCAGAAACACTACAAGAAGGACAAGGCTCCGGCAGGCCTCGATTTCACCCGTTTCCTGCAGACTCTCGACGGCTTTTTCGACAAGGAAGCCGGTCGGGGCGAAAAGGACGGCACGTACACGAACAAAACCCTGCTCGTGGCGGGGATGCACTTTATGGATGCCTACAACTACGATTTGGAGCGCGTGCGGCGCTGCGTCATCCACTATGCCACTCCGGCGGGCCGGATCATTCCTTTCTGCGCTTACAACGGCGGCCTCGTGCACCGCACGACCATCGAGGATCAATTCTCGATACCGGCGGAAGAATACCGGAGACGCAGGAAAGCGCAGGGCCAGGAAATCATCTAAGCTGGCCTGCAGATTGCCAGTCCCCAAAGCGGAGATGCCGGCGCATCTCCGCTTTGACGCATCTTGGATTTACCACGGAGAAACGGAGAGCATCCGGCGCGTTTCCTTTACTATCTCTTTGAGCCTTGGAGTCTCTGAGCCTTAAAGGTGTTTTTGACAACCCACTTCTAAGGCTCAGAGAGAATCAAGGCGAACCGGCTCTCAGTTCTTCGCGCGGCCGAGTTTGAAACGAGTGGAAACATCTGTCTATGGCAATTTTTATCGGAATCGACCTCGGCTCCGTCAGCGTCAAGGCTGCACTGTTTTCCCGCGATGCTGCGGATGCGCCGTTTTTTAAAAACCACTCATCCCATCCGCTGTTTCAGTCTGTCAGGCAGCTTACCACGCCTGCACAGGAGGACTGCTGGCTGGCGATAACGCGTTACGCGCGCATTTCCGGGAACCCGGTGCAGGAGACACGTGCTCTGCTTGAAAGCCTGGTGGGACTCGTCGGCCGGTCCGCGCTGGGTGAAGTTGCTGGCACCGGCAGAGGAGCGAAGCTGCTGAGTTCGGAGTTTGATGTCAGCAAGCAGAATGAATTCCGTGCTCTCTGCAAGGCCGTGGAACTGCTGCTCCCGAAGGTGCACACCCTGTTTGAGATGGGGGGGGAGAACTCCAAGTACATACGCTTTGACAGGCATGGCGACAATGGCCGGCTCGGCATCGCCGATTACCAGACCAACGGCGATTGTGCGGCCGGAACCGGCGGCTTCCTCGACCAGCAGGCGGGACGCCTGCTGTTCAAGGTCGAAGAGATCGGGGACATAGTTCTCGCCACCGAGCGCGCCGCACAGATCGCGGGTCGCTGCTCTGTGTTTGCCAAAAGCGACATGATTCACGCGCAGCAGAAGGGATTCACGCCTGAGGAGATCGTCAAAGGCCTCTGCGATGCGGTCGCCCGCAATTTCAAGAGTGCGATCACGAAGGGAAAGAAGATAGTTCCCGAGGTGTGTTTCGTGGGCGGCGTGGCTTCGAACCGCGGCGTGGTCCAGGCGATCGAAGCGGCGTTCGGCTGGGCTCCAGGTACGCTGGTTGTGCCGCAAGACCATGCCGCGTTAGGCGCCGTCGGGAGCGCCATTCTCGCCGAGGAGGCTGCGCGGTCGGAGAGCCGCGAGCGGCACGCCTTCAGCCTCGAGGGTTCGTCGGAGACCCAGCAGATCCCGAGTTCCCCGCGGCTTTCGATGGAAAACGTCGTGCTGCTGCGGAACCACATGGTCGCCGTATCGCCCTCCGAGATAGGAGGTGTGCGCGATGCGTTTCTCGGCATCGACATCGGTTCCGTCAGCACCAACCTTGCGGTGATCGATACCGAACGCAATGTGCTCAAGGAGATCTACCTGCGCACGGATGGCCGCCCGATCGAAGTGGTCAGCCGGGGCTTGTGCGAGATCGAACGCGATCTGGGCGGGAAGATCCGCATCCGCGGCGTGGGGACCACGGGTTCAGGGCGCGAGCTTATAGGCGAGCTGGTCGGCGCCGACACGGTCAACGATGAGATCACAGCGCACAAGACCGGTGCCGCGTTTATCGACCGCACCATTCTCGGACTGGGAGTGGACACGATCTTCGAAATCGGCGGCCAGGATGCCAAGTTCATCAGTCTTGAAGAAGGGATCGTAGTCGATTTCGCCATGAACGAGGCATGTGCGGCCGGCACGGGCAGCTTCCTGGAGGAACGCGCCAAGGAGCTGGGGGTCCGCATCGAAGATGACTTCGCGCGCATCGCACTGTCGAGCGCAGAGCCCATACGGCTCGGCGAACGCTGCACGGTCTTCATGGAACGCGATGTCAACAGCTACCTGCAGCGCGGCGCCTCCCTGGACCGGATTGTGGCCGGCCTGGCTTATTCGGTGGCCACCAACTACATCAACCGCGTCGTGCGGGGGCGCAAGATCGGCGAGGTAATCTTTTTCCAGGGAGGCACCGCTTACAACGATGCGGTGGCTGCCGCCTTCTCTTCGATCCTGGGTAAGAGGATTATCGTACCGCCGTTCAACGGCGTGATGGGAGCCGTGGGAGTGGCCTTGCTGGCCAGGGAAAAGATGCTCCACGGCCACAAGGAGAGCGCCTTCCGCGGTTTCGACCTCGACAAAGTCGATTATGAGATCCTCGAGTTCACCTGCAAAGGGTGCACGAACTTCTGCCAGATGCAGCGCTTCACAGTCGAAGGCGAGCAGACCTATTGGGGCGACAAGTGCTCGGAGCGCTATCGCAAGGCGGTCAAGTGCGAGCACGAACCGGTGGTTGAAAACCTGATCGAGTACCGCCGCAATCTGCTCATGGCGGATTACGATCCCGAGTCCGGCGCCGGACCGGTGGTGGGTATTCCGTTTTGCATGTCTACGTACGAATGGGCGCCGTTCTGGTTCAATGTCCTGCGCGAATTGGGAATCCGGGTGCTGCTGTCGGAGCCGACCACGAACCAGATCGTGAAGCTCGGGCTGGAAGCCGTGGTATCGGAGCCCTGCTTTCCGATCCAGGTGGCTCATGGCCACATCCGCTGGTTGATCGAGAAGCAAACGGACTTCATTCTGGTCCCCAATTACATTTCGTCGCCGGGTTCGCCGGCGGACAAGCCGTCCTTCTTCTGTCCCTGGAACCAGACTCTCCCGTTCATCACCCGCGTGGCCCCCTTCATTTCCGAACACCGGCGGCGCATCATAGCGCCGACGCTCTGGTTCAATCACGGAAACCGGGCCGTGGCGCGATCGATACGGGACGCGCTCAACGAAGCCGGACTGGGGCGCAGCCTGCACCAGGTCGAATGGGCCGTCGAGCGCGGTTTTGCGGCCATGGACGTGTTCCGCGACAGTCTCCTCGAGGCGGGCGCCAAAACACTGAAGAGCATCGCCGATCACAATGAGCATGGCATCGTGCTGCTGGGAAGGCCCTACAACATTTACGACAAAGGGATCAACCTGGACATCGCCACCAAGATGCGCAAGTACTATGGGGCAAATGTCCTGGGCCTCGACTTTCTCGACCTTGAAGGCCGCGACATCAGCCGTTTCAACGACAACATGTTCTGGAGCTACGGCAACAAAGTCATGGCGGCCGCCGAGTTCGTCCAGGACAAGCCTCAGCTGCACATTGTCTACATCACCAACTTCAAGTGCGGGCCGGATTCCTACATCAAGCACTTCATCGCAGAAGTCTCGGGAAGGCCCTTCCTCACGCTGCAGTTCGACGGGCACAACAACGACGCCGGCATGCTGACCCGTTGCGAAGCGTATCTGGACAGCAAAGGAGTTTTGCGGAGATGGGGTTCGACCGAACAGGAACTGACCGCGGGCGCAAGCAATCCATAAAGGGCAGGAAGCTTTACATCCCGCAGATGAGCAAGGGCGGAGCCATTGCCTTCGCGGCAGCCTTCCGCAGCGTGGGCATTGAAGCACAGATCTGCCCTGACTCCGACGCGCGCACGCTCGAACTGGGAGGGCGCTACACCTCCGGGGAAGAGTGCCTGCCTGCCCGGGTTACCCTCGGCAATTTCCTCAAGATCATAGAGCAGCCGGACTTCGTGGCGGGGAAAACCGCCTTTTTCATGCCTACGGCCGACGGCCCCTGCCGCTTTGGCCAGTACGCGCCCTACCTGCGTAAGGTGCTGCGCGACATCGGGCTGGATGACGTGATGGTGTTTTCGCCCACGAGCCGCGATGGCTACAAGGGGATGGGCGAGCAGGTGAACGAGCTGCAACGCAACGCGCTGCGGGGGCTCATTGCCTCAGATGCGCTGCGCAAAATGCTGCATAAGACCCGTCCCTACGAAATCAACCGGGGGGATACGGACGCCGTCCACACGCGCGCGATTGCGGGGGTGGAACGGGCGATCGAACGCCAGGGCGTGCCCACGGAGCAGCGGATCAAGGATCTCATCGCCGCGCTCGCCGGCGCGCGCGATGAGTTCCACAAGATCGCGGTCCGGAATCCGCGCAAGCGCCCCCTGATCGGAGTCGTGGGGGAGATCTTCTGCCGCCTTACGTCCTTCACCAATGACTTCACGATCCGGAAAATCGAGGAGTTCGGCGGCGAATGCACTCTCGCCCATATTGTAGAGTGGGTGTGGTACACGAACCTGGAGCACAAGAAGCGGCTTCAGCAGTCGGGCCAGCTGTTCTCGAAGGCGATGCTGGCCGCGAACATCAAAAACCACATCCAGCACAAAGACGAGCATCGGCTCTACAAGGTATTCGAGGAGGATTTCGAGGGCTACGAAGAACCCTCCATCCAGGAGATCTTCAAGTACTCCGATCCCTACCTGCCGCACGAGGGCGCCCTTGGGGAGATGACTCTCAGCGTCGGCAAGACCGTTTTCCACTACCACCAGGGATGCGATGGCGTGGTCGACATCTCTCCCTTCACCTGCATGAACGGGATCGTCACCGAAGCCATCTACCCGCAGGTCAGCGCCGATCACAACGGTATTCCAATCAGAAACTTCTTCTTCGACGGAACCCAGACCGACCTGGACCGGGATGTGGGCATCTTCATGGAACTCGCCCGCACTTATCAGGTGCGCAAGAACCGACGACGGCCCTGATCCCTCTGGAGCCGGGGCTTTCCAGCAATCCCCGCTCAAGGTGTTGGACACCGCGGAATTCGTTGCACGATTCTGATCGGGAAAATGAGGATGCGGCCCGGGTTCGCACAATTTACGAATGGGCGAGTTTTCGGAGGACCAGGCAAATGAAGACCTCACTTTGCGTGCTTGTTCTGGTGGCGATGCTTGTGTGGAATTCCAGCCTCGGATGGCAGTCGGATGCATCCGCCGTCGGTTCCTCCGGGATGATCAGCTCTGCCCATCCGCTGGCTTCAGAAGCGGGCATCCGGACGCTCAAGGAGGGAGGGAACGCATTCGATGCGGCAGTGGCGGTCGCGGCCGCGTTGAACGTGGTCGAACCTGACATGTCCGGCATGGGGGGATATGGCACCATCCTGATCTATGACGCCCGCAAGGGGGAAACCCGGTTTCTCAATCCGAGCGGGAGGATTCCGTTCGCGGTCAATTCCGACGCGTTCCGCGCTCCGACGCCCAACTATGAAGAAAACCGGCGAGGTGCCAAGGCGGTCTCGACCCCGGGGAATGTCCATGCCTGGGAACAGCTCTCCAGACTCTACGGGAAATCTGTGTGGGGTGACCTGTTTAAATCCGCGATCGAACTGGCGGAGGGGGGCTTTGCCATCAGCCCGGTACAGGAGAGATCGATTGCAGCGGCATTTTCGTCGTTCCCGGATTGGGCTCGCCGGGAGTATGGCCGGGATGGCCGGCCCCTGAAGGCCGGCGAACGTCTAGTCCAGAAGGACCTCGCGCGCTCCCTGCGCCTGGTCGCAAGCGAAGGTGCAAGGGCTTTCTACGAAGGAGAGATCGGCAAGGCTATTGATGCCGCCATGCGGGAACGGGACGGCTTCTTATCCATGCGGGATCTGGCCGCCGACCAGGCTGAATGGTGGAAGCCCATTCAGATCTCCTACCGCGACCATCAAATCGTTACCGCATCGCCGCCGGCCAACACTTTCGACTACCTCGTCCGACTCGGCATGATGAGCCAGTTTGATACGCGCGCGCTCGGACACAACAGCGCCGCATATCTGCACACGTTTGCGGAGATCACGAAGCTCGGCTTCTGGGTGCGGCTGCGCTATGCCGGAGATCCTGAAATCGATCCTCCTCCGCTGGACCGGCTTTTGTCGGAGGCCTACTGGAAAGAAGAGGCAGCAAAAATCGATCCCAACCGGGCGCGGCCTTTTATGCCGCCGACCAGTTTCGGCAACCGGCAACAGCACACGACACACTTTGTCGTCGCCGACCGGTGGGGAAACGTCGTTTCGGCCACGCAGACACTGGGAAACGCCTTCGGCGCCCGGATCATGCCCAAGGGAACCGGCATCTGGCTGAACAACTCCCTCGCCTATTGTACCTTCGAACCCAAAGGCAACCCGATGGATGCCCACGCCGGCCGCCGCAAACTGTCGGGCGACTGTCCGACGATTATCCTGCGAGACGGGCGGCCGTGGGTCGCAATCGGCACGCCGGGAGGCCATACGATTGGGCAGACCGTTGCGCAGATGGTAGTGAACCTGATCGACTTCAAGATGGATATCCGGCAGGCCATCGCGGCGGGAAGAATCAGCTTTTACGAGCCGGATGTGCTGGGGGTGGAAGAGAGCATTCCCGCTTCCGTGCGCGCGCAACTGTCGAAGCTGGGACACAATATCCGCGTCGTGCCGGGCATCGGCAACGCCCACGGGCTGACGATCGAATATGATTCCGCGCACAAGCCGGTGCGCTTCACGGGCGCGGCCGATCCGCGCGGCCAGGGCAAGGCGATCGGGTATTGAGCGATTGCCGGGGTTAGTGTCCGCTGGACCAGGGCAGGCTTCCATGCACTGGAAAGGCTGCGCCGGGTTTGGGTTGCTCTTGCAAAGCCCGGGAGACTCAAGTAATTTTGAAGCCAGTGACAAAACACTAAGGGAGGTTCCATGACGTCCTCGCCTATGAAACTGGTCAAGATCCTTCTGGCTCCCATTCTGGCTGCAGCGCTCGTGGTGCCTGCAAGCCTCCGGGCCAGTGAGCACGTGGTCAGCAAGGCCGACATCCAGAAGTCGATCCTGGCGCATGCGCAGGAGCGGCAGGGAAACTTGAGCCGCGTGCGGCGTTTCTTCACTTCCGATCAGGCTGCCCGGGCGCTGGAGAACTTCCCTGGCGTGCGCAGGCAGATAGAGCGCGCCGTGTCGCACCTGGATGATCAGGAATTGGCCCGCTTGGCCGCGAGAGTCGACAAGGCTCAGCGCGACTTTGCTGCCGGCGCTTTAACGAACCAACAGTTGACTTACATCATTATCGCCCTGGCGACAGCCGTCATCGTGCTCATAATCGTCAAAAGATAAGAAACACGGGGAGGGGCTGTCGTGTCCATGACGGCGCTTCGCGGAGTGGCCGAACTCTGCCTGCTGTGCGCTTTGGCTCAGGTCCCAGCCGCGGCACCCAAAGAAATCTGGCTGGACGTGCCATTCGTCGCGCAGGTCGGGAATAGCTGCGGACCGGCCTGTATCTCGATGGTAATGAAATACTGGGCTGCAAGCTCACACCGGCAGCCGGATGCAGCCGCTGATGAAGCCGCCATCCGCCGAAGCTTGAACTCCCGCAATTCAAAAGGGGTTCCTACCAGGGATGTGACCCGCTATTTCGAAAACCACGGTTTCCGAGCCTACGCCTTTGTGGGTGAATGGGCTGACCTGGAGCATCACGTTGCCCAAGGCCGTCCTCTCATCGTGGCGATAAAGCAAGGCTCCGGCACCTTCCACTATCTGGTGGTAGCGGGCATCGACAACGCTCACGATCTTCTCCTCGCCAATGATCCCGCCCGGCGCAAGCTGCAAAAGATGAAGCGCGCCGACTTTGAGAGCGCATGGAGCCGCTGCGGCTTTTGGACTCTTCTGGTGCTGCCGAAAGATGAGAGCTGAAACCGTCTTCCGGAACCTGATTCTGGCCTTCGCGCTTTGCCTGGGCCCGCAATGCTCCGGTCAAGATCAGCGAGATTCCGGGGATGCGAACTCGCTCCTCTCCCGTATCAGGACACTTTCGGCTGCCGGCCAATGGGAGGAGATTATCAGGCTTGCGCCCGCCACGCCGGAGGCGCCGGCCGACTTCGACTATTATCGGGGAATCGCGCTGGCCCGTCTCGAGCACTGGCAGGAAGCCGAAGCCGCTTTTGAGTCAGGCCGGACCAAGGCGCCGCGCGACATCAGATTTCCGCTCGAACTCGCCGGAGTCATGTTCAAAGCAGGAAAGCGAGGGGAGGCAAGATCCTTCCTGAAACAGGCGCTGCAACTCGATCCCGCCGATGCCTACGGAAACGACTTTTTGGCCAGCCTTTACTTTCTCAACGGTAATCTGGAGGCTGCGCTCAAGTTCTGGAATCGGGTCGACAAGCCTCAGGTTCGGGAAGTCAACATCGAGCCGAGCCTGCGCGTCGATCCGGTGCTGCTTGACCGCTCATTCGCATTTTCACCGGGCGCGCCGCTCACGCTGAAGGAGTATTACGCAAGCCGCACATCGATAGATTCGCTCGGCATTTACTCATCCCCGCGTTTCGAGCTGTTGCCCCGGGATGACGGGAGCTTCGACCTCGGCTTTCGCGCGCTGGAGCGCAATGGGGGGGGCGACTCGTGGCTCGATGGGCTGGTTTCGCTACTCAGAGGCGCGCCGTACCGGACCGTGCACCCGGAGTTCTTTAACATCAGAGGAGCTGCCTGGAACTTGATTTCACTCGGCCGCTGGGACGCGCAAAAGCGGCGCCTTTTCACAGAGGTATCCGGTCCGGTCGGAGGCAGCCCAGGTCTGCGCTTTCAGGCCCGCCTGGACGCGCGCCGCGAGAACTGGGACGTCGCAGCCTCGCTGCGGAACCCGGCGTTCGCGGAAAGTTCCTTCACCATGAGCACGCTGGAAACGGGAGCGGCAGTCCAAACGTTCCTGGGGAGCCGCACCAGCATGCGGAATGGAGTTATTGTCTCAGACCGGCGGTTCAACACGACTCCTCCGGGCAGTGCTGCCTGGCAGGCCTTGTTCAGAAAAGGAATAACCCTGGAGTATGAGATTGGATTGCGTCAGAGCCGGTCCGCTCCTGAACACCGGTTTGAACTGAGCTGGAGCACTGAGTCACGAATCGGCAAGATCCTGAGCGCATCTGACGGAGCCTTCTTGAGAATAACAGGAACCCTGGAATGGCACCTGCTGCCGCAGGCAAGCGGCAAGGATTACCAGCTCTCCGGACGGCTCGGCGCAGGCACGACTGCCGGCCACGCGCCCTTTGAGGAGATGTTCAGCCTGGGGATGGAGCGCGACAACGATCTCTATTTGCGCGGCCACAGTGGAACGCGAGATGGGAGGAAGGGAGCCGGTCCGCTCGGCCGCCGTTATCTGCTCATGAACTGGCAGTTGGACAAGTTGATCCATCAACCCGGCTTCTGGGAGCTGTCCCTGGGTCCATTTCTCGACACCGGCAAAATGTACGACAGCACAACATTCTTCGGATCCCCCTGGCTTTGGGACACGGGCCTGGAGTCGAAGCTGACGATCCTGGGCCGGCTTACCCTCAGCGTCTCTTACGGCAGAGACTTGCGAGGCGGAAAGGGCGCGGTGTTCACGCGGATCCTGAGGTAGCACCAATTTGAATCGCGGATCTTGTCGATTGCGGATTGCGGAATGTTTAAGACAGTCACGAATGGTACGAATTTCACAAATGCCGCCATTCTTGGCTGCTTTCCGTTTTGAGAAGCTGGTTGGGAACTGGGTCTGATTTTGTCAGTGTGATACCATAGTGCATGGGAATCGGTCGCTGCCGGCGGGCGGCCATGCAATGCAGGACAAGAAAGGACCAGATCCACGGCACAGAATCCGGTCAAGCCGCTTACTGCCGATGATGTTCACAGATTGCACCAGGATCCGAAGGCCTACATCGCATCTCTGGAAGATCCTCAGCGCGATGCCTATCAGAAACCCCACGAGGTAATCATGGCGCTTGGCCTGAAAGAAGGGGAGGTGGTGGCCGACATCGGCGCAGGCTCCGGATATTTCGCACTGAGGTTTGCCCAACATGTGGGCAGCAATGGACGTGTTTATGCGGTCGATATCAGCCCGGACATGATCCTGTACCTGAATCGCCGCGTCCGCGAGCTGCAACTGAAAAATGTCGTGACCATCCTTTCCGCTCCCGATGATCCGTTGCTCATGGATGCTTCAATAGACCGGTTTTTCATCTGCGACACCTGGCACCATATCGAAAACCAGACTCAATACCTTGCACTCCTGAAAAAAATACTCAAACCCGGAGGCCAGGTCATTATCATCGACTTTCAGAAGAAGGAATTGCCTCTGGGTCCTCCGCCCGAAATGAAAGTTGCCCGTGAGGATGTGGTGCGGCAAATGGAATCAAACGGCTTCACGCTGGCCAAAGAACACACCTTTTTGCCCTACCAGTACTTTCTGGTATTCTCACCAAGGCTTCCTATCGAATAGCCTGAGGTGGAATCGCCGCCAGCACGGTATCGTTCCTTGTGCCAAAAAGGGCAAAGCCGACTAAAGGGCTGCCGGCAGAGACTCGAATGTACCCGGAGGTGATATCGGCACCTGTTGCCTCAGGGAAAAATCCGTTCAGCAACTGTATTTTGCGCCGCTTGGCTCCCATGACTTCGGTTTTTGAAGCCGACAACTGTCCGGACTTGTCATAGAGCTGAAGTGTGGCTGTGATGTCGGAATCATTGGGATTCACCAGGGCAATGCCGGTATACCAGGTCGCGTTGGAAGCGGCGTGGCCGTAAACAAACTCCTTGTGTGCCGCCGGCTGCAACGGCAGCGAGGCGGAAATCCTGCCTTGTTTATCCCCGAAAGTGACGCTCCCGGCCAGCCGGGCACCGTCGCTGGTGATTTCCACATATCCCTGCGTCAGGGTATCTCCCGCCTCCAAGAACAGGTTCTGTTCACTCAACAGAACTTTGCCGTTGGCCTTGATCGGCATCAGTAGTGTTTGGCCGATCTGGTTCCCATCGTCGTTTATCAATCTGGCTCTGAGCTGGGCCGGCGAAGAATCCAGATTGACTATGGAGATTGAAGTGGTCCAGTAGGGTCCACCGACCGCATATTGAGATGCATACAAAACCTGCGCTCCCCCGCCGGCGTCCTGCGCGCCAAGAGCCCTGATCCACTGGTCTGCGACGCCGAGGCATTCCATAGCTACGATGTCACCGTTCGCGGTCACCCGAAGATAATCTGATGTTGAAGCACTGACGCCGCCAAACAGTTCCTGTACGGTCTCAGCAAGGGAAGCGTTCGGTCCCAGCTTACGGGCTGCCGTCGGCCGCGGCGTCCCATCCGCGGCGACCAAACCGATAGTCAGGTTGACGTCTGCGGTACCCGGATTCAGGACATGAATCCGCGTAAAACCCTCGGTCACGACATCGGGAAGAACTACCGTGCCGGCAGGCGATCGCGAGAAAGTGGCCCCGTCGAGCACCTGCAGCATCCCGTCGAAGGCCAATGTGAATCCCAAAACCCTTTGGATCAGGCTGTCGACCCGGAACCAGCCCATCTTTGCCTTCTCGCCCGGAGGGAAGGCCCAGAGCTGGTCGTCCATAACCGGAAACTGCGCACCTGGCTTGAGGACAAGCGTCGCGGGATTGGTCATACCATCATACTGCAGGGCGGCTCCCGTCTTATCGAGGGCAGTAATTGAAAGCGCCGCCGTGGCTGTCCCGGCATTCAGGAAAGCGAAGCCCGTGAATGTGCCGTCTTCTTTCAGGAGAATGGGACCGTACGAAGCTTCGCCGGACCCCAGGTCGACCATGGTCGTCAGAATGGAAAAATTGTTGTCCGGATTGGCATCGGATGAATTGGAGACAGTAGCCTTGTTCACACACGTCGGTGCCGCCTCGGCTGTTACGGCAACGGTCAGGTCCAGGACGGTGCCATAGTTGGGTCTCAGAACCAGCGCTCTTGAGCAACTCACGTCCTGACCTGCTACTGAGCAACTCCAGCCGATCGAATTGGAGACGTAACGCAATCCTGTCGGCAACTTATCCGTGATCGTGATGACGTCGGAGGAAGACACCGTTCCATAATTAACGACATCGAATTCATAGATTCCGTTTCGACCGACAACAAAGTTCGCGCCCTGATATCCATAAAGGGTGAGATCGGCAGCCAGAGTCTTGCCCCGGAGATCAACCGAAGCCGCACTGTGCAGGCTGTCGCTGGTCGGAATCTTCAGGACGGCAAACTCGCCCTCCGCAGTACCGGAGTAGCGCACGGGAGAGAAAGAGACCTCCGACTTGCAGGTGGCGCCCGGCGTCAGGTTTATCCCCGAACATTCATCCCTGGTCACCGAGAAATTTTCATCGCTTCTTCCCTGGACACACAGCATGCCCATCATGACAGCCGCGGGGGTTTCATTGGTAATTGTCAATTCCTTTGCCTGCCTGCCGCCGATCGCGATTTGATCGAAGTTGATCGTGTGCCCCACATCGATCCGCAACTTCGATAGGGAAATCTTCAGTTTTGCGCGCGCCTCGGCGCCGGTCCCCGTGCTCTCCAGAAGCTCTATCTTCACTCCACGATACGGATCAAGAAACGGCGCCGTCGAGGTCACATCGGAAAGCGAAACGACCGGATTCCCGGATTGAATGGCAGGAATTGCTGACGGCAGGGTTAGCGACTGCGCTTTTGCCGGATGGATTCTGCCTTCGGCGGAGCTGGAAAAACCGAGGTCGGCAGTCAGGTCGGGAAGGGCAACTGGGTCGCCTGAAGCGGAGTGATTCTGTTCTCCCGCGGCCTCATCAATTCCCTGCGGTGCCTGTCGGGCCCAATATCCTGAAGAGTTGTGGTTGTGAGCCTCTGTCGATGCGGTGCCGGCTTTGGCCAGCGTGAAATCGATGCTGCCGGTTTCGGAGTCCTGCACAACTTGGATCGCGGTTGCGGCACTCCGGTCCGTGACTTCCCTGTAATACTCGTTGATGTAGCCCAGGCTGTTTAAAGCGCCGACAAAATAGCTTCCTGAAGGCAGGCCCTTGATCATGTAGCGGCCGTCGGAGCTGGTGACCGCCGATTTAATGCTTTTCCATGCGTTGTCGTATGCATTTACCCAGACATTCTGAATTGCTGCATTATCCGACGCCTGCAGAACCTTGCCCGAGATGGCACCCCCTGGAAACAACGAAATATCGATATCGTTGAGCCGCTCTCCCGGGTTCAAAGAAACCGAGGTTGCCGTAGCGCGGTTTAGAGTATTGATATAGCACGTTGTCAGATAGCCGTACCCGGCTGAGCTGTAAGCCTCCAGGTAATACTTGCCGGCTGGCAGACCTGTCAATGCATAACGGCCGGATGAGTCCGCTCCAATTCCTCTGATATAGGCCCATGAACTGTCGTACGCATAAACATAGGCGTTCGGAACGCTCGTTCCGTCCGATTCGCGGTTGATGACGCCCGACAGAATGCTGCCGGTTGCCAGGGCAAAATCTGCATTGTCGATCGTCTGGTCCTGGGTAAGGGTGAGCAAGGAAGCGGATTTCTGGCTCCGTGCGTTATTGTAGTATTCGTCGATCAGCCCCACATTGTTGGAAGTACGCAGGTAATAACTGCCGGCAGCCAGGCCCTTGAACGCATAGTGTCCCGCGCCGTCTGTATATGCACTCCGAATGGATCTCCAGGCAGTGTCGTATAGATAAACATATGCCTGCTGCGGTACAGGTGATCCATCGGATTCCGACACGACCTTTCCCGAGATGCTCCCGCCAAATGCGGGGCCTTTGAATCTCAGGGTGTTATTCGTCATGGACGAGCCATTAAAGGCTGCCACGGGTTGGAAACGCACCTGCACTGCCTGTTCCTGGTCGAAGGTCCCCGTGGTTCTGTACTCAACCCAATAGTAGGCCTCCTGGCCTGACGAGTCTTTTCCAGCCGGGATCCGCAGGGCTTTGATTCCATTGGAAGGCAGCTCGAGTTGATCCAGGGTGTACTCACCGGAATCCGCCACATCGAAGACTTGAGCGGGATCAAACCAGAAAGACAGAGATTTGAAAACGGACGAGAAATGCTGGAATCCGGTGATGCTTCCCATCGTGTCTCCCGCATCGCCCGCCTCATCCCAACTGCCACAGCAGTCGACGGGATCCACGAGGCTCGCGGGTACACAGGGCACGCTCGAAGCATGTGGCAATCCGAGATTGTGACCGATTTCGTGAGCGATTGCCTCACTGGTAATATAGCTTTCGCCCATGTAAAAGACGGAGGCACGGAAAGAGCCATCCCCGGCAGACTTCAAGTCCCACTTCCCAACCGAGCCCATGGCTCCCTGAGAGACACCGTTGGCGTTTTTTACAAACAGCAGAATCAGCCGGCTGTAGTTCCTGAAGTCAACATCGGCATCCAATGCTTTGATAGCTTCGCCAAGAAGCTGCTGATTGAATGATCAGGTAGAACCTGGACAGATCTGTGTTGATATTGCCGGCAAGGTTCTCCAGTCAACAAAGTCTACGTCCAGCCACAGTTTCCCGTAGGAATTCTCCCTTAGAAAGCTGTCTGTGGACTTGGCAGCATACAGAACTTTGTCTTTTATGGAATCGAGTGTGAAAGGCCGGGTTTGTACGTCTGTGAAGTTGAACAGGGCAACGAGCGTCTTCTGGCCTCCGAGTGTGTCCGATGCCAGCGGGACCTGTTGCGTCGGTTGCAAAAGCGCATGTGCTGCCGTCGCCTCCGGGGACTCGACGGGTTCGAAATGTTCAACGACCAGTTTCTGTTTCTGCAAGGAACCGGAAACACGAACCTGCCGGCCAAGCCCGGCGCGTGCCAACTCGACCGGCGCGCGCTCCAGCTCCAGCAATTCGCCGCCGGCTGTATTGAGAAGCAGAACCCGCTTGTGTTTCCACACGCCGGCAGCTTCGTCGAACTGGTCGACTTCGGCAGCTTGAATGCGGCCGTTAAACGTTATGGATCGTGACTGCGGGGTCACTCCTGCGATCACCGGTTTGAAAAGAAAGCCGACAGCGAAGATCAGAATACAACTGATATGGTGAGGCCTCATATTGACTCCCCTGGCGGCGCATGTGTGGTCCACTATTCATCGAGGAACTCACACTCCCCACCGCAGATGAAGTCCGGTATCGTAGTTCGTCCGAATTACGACCGCTGGTGATCCGGCCGCATGATTCTGATTCAATCTGCTCTGACGAACCTGAAGGTAATTTCAATTTAAATGGTAACGCAAGTCGTTTCCTCGATGCAACCTAAAGATCACCGTTCGCTTTTCCCTTGTGTCACAAAAGAGAAAGAGATAGGTTGCTATTATAGCCCCCGGCGGGAACTCCCGGCTTCTGAACCGCAAGGGGACAGTTCGTATCTAATGGTTTGGATATCCAAGAAACCGGCAAACCATATTGTCCTTCGCTGATAAGCGATGCCGGCTGGCAGTGCAAACAGCAGCCGGCCGGTCGAATACCTTGGGAGGGATCCAATGCGACCACGAATCAGCGGGATTCTTGCTTTCTGTCTTGTCACTGCCGCACTCCCTTCGGCCTACGGCGCGAGTCAGAAGGTGGTGATCGCCGAGATCTTTACAGGAATATCTTGAACGTATTGTCCCAGCGCGGAGCGCGGGCTGGAACAACTGAAGCAGGAGAAGCCGGAGGCTTTGGCGGTGATCGCCTACCACGAAGACTCCTTCGACAGCGGCGGAGCCTTCACCACTCGATCCCAGTACTATGGAGCCGGCGCTGGTACCCCCCGTGTTTTGTTTGACGGCACCATCGAGAGGCGCGGGGGACTTCCATCCGGCAGCATGTACAGCCAATATGTTTACCCCTATGATCAGGCAGCTGCCGTGTCTCCAACCGTGGATTTCTCGTTGTCTCTGGAGTCTGCCAACCAGGTGCGCGTGGAAATCGCCAACACTTCGTCCCAGAGGCTGAGCGGCGTTCTTCATGTGGCTTTGGTCGAACGCCACCGCTTTTACCGATGGATGGACATGGATATCGTGGATTTCGTCTGCCGCGCCATGCTGCCGAATGCCGCCGGGCAGACTATGACGCTGGACCCGGGCGCAAATGCCGCCTCCACCCAACAGTTTTCCGTGCAGCCTGACTGGAATTACTGTTCGATCGTCGTTT
Source organism: Terriglobia bacterium (assembly GCA_020072565.1). Taxonomy (NCBI): domain Bacteria; kingdom Pseudomonadati; phylum Acidobacteriota; class Terriglobia; species Terriglobia bacterium. The sequence continues at coordinate 46,830 of JAIQGI010000020.1, read as the reverse complement.
TTTTCCAGGCCACTGATAAGCGAATTCTGCAAGGTGCGATGTTGCCCTTGGAGAGTACGATCCCGACCATCAAGATGTCGGGAGGACCTGCAACAGGCGCCATGTGGCTGAGGAATTCTGCGCATTCCATTGCATGGTCGTCCGATCGTCCCCTGGGAGCTGTTCAAGTGGAGTACTCCGACAACGGTGGACAGAGTTGGAAGGCAATCCAGACCGCTTCCTCCGGGACAGGTCAATACAGCTGGACGGTACCCCAGATCAATTCCTCCCAATGCCTGCTGGCAGTTAGCGACCCTTACGGCGGAACACGAGCTGTTTCCGGCCTGTTTGCAATCGGGTACAAAGGCGATTTCAATGCGGACGGGGTGATCAACGAAGTTGATCGCAGGCTTTTGACCGAGTATCTGCTCGAGAACAAAGCGTTTCTCCTGCCGGGTGCCGACCTGAACGAAGATGGAGTCGTTGATATTCTGGATCTGGTCTATTTCGAAACCCTTCTGCCCAAGACAGGTGCCGCCGTTCAGATAAAAAAACTCAGGCGCTGATGCGCCCATCGACGCGATGGGCCTTCCTCTGAGTCGAGGCACGCGTCCCTTCTTCTTGAAAGGGGGAGATCACGATGTCAGCGGTAAGATTCCTGCTTGGAATGTGGTTCTGCCTTGCGTCGGGTCTTGTCGTATGCGCACAGAACGCTTTCACCGGCGCGGCTGCGATCACCTTGCAGTTCAAACCTGCGAACCCGTCGATGGCGGACAGCCAGCTCGAAGTGCGAGCCTTCGCAGACCTGAGTTCGGTAACGGCATCTGGCGGCGACAATCCCATCTTGACCGGATTCTCTATTCCGGTAGGATTCGATTCGTCCCGCGTCCTCCTGCTTTCGGTAAGCTCCGGACAAGCCCCCGGCTATTCGGATGCCGGATTTGCATATACGGACGTAGCGGTCGCCAACGCCAGAGGCTTCGTCACCCTGATGAACACCCGGAGCGGCACCGAAAATCCGGGCATGCAGGTCGAGCTGGCACGCCTGGTTTTTCAACTCACGAGACCCGGCAGCGCATCATTCCTGGCCGGCTCGGCGCGCACGATTCATCCGGGCGCGTTGATAGGTGTGCCTACGACGGCCGGCGCCCCAACCCAACGGATTCCCTGGGTTGATCACTCGTACTCCCTGTCGATCGGGTCATCCACAACCGTCCCGAGTCTTTTCTGTCCCTCCTGGTTTTCCATGCCGGGCACTTTCCAGGGCGTGGCCTTCCTGAATGAAGGGAAAGAGACGGCCACCATCCAGGTGTTCGGTTGGGACCGCCACGGCGCCCTGGCTCAGTTGTCCTCTGCCGTCAATCCCTCACCGCCTGTTGTTCTGGCACCTATGCGTCAGGAGGCGAAGGTAACGGAGGAGATATTCAACAGCCCGGCCGCCATGGGCGTGGAGCACGGATGGATTGAGGTGCGGTCAAGCCAGCCGGACATCAGCGGTTTCTTCCTCCAGGGCATGACCTCCGCGACGGGAGTTGAGGCAATGGACGGAGCCGATATGGTCTACGCTCCAGCTTCATGGATTGTCTTTCCTATGGTCGGCAGCGATTCCTCAAACAGTCGTGGCGGCTCACGGCACTGCGGTCCAGGAGATCAGCCAGACCAGCGGGTATGTGGAGGTTAATGCCGCCGACGGGCAGTTGCTGGGCTTTGAGAGATTCGGCACCGGCAAGGCGCTGGCTGCTCTGAATGGTCAGGATGGATCGATGGTTCCCAATCGATTGTCCGGCCCTCAATTTGCCAGCGGATACCTGGGGAGTAATCTGCGAATCAACACCCAGATCGCCCTGGTCAATCCCTCCAGCCAGACCAGCCGGGTCATCTTGCGGTTGTTGAACGAACAGGGACAGGAGATGGCTGCGCCAGTAGTTCGATCCATGGCTGCCAAATCGCAGCTTTCCAGTCCGGGATGGGAGCTGTTTGGTCTGGCGAATCCGCTGACGACATCACAGGTGTTCGTCGGCACGCTGTCGGTGGCAAGTGACCAGGGGGTGATAGGAGCAATGACCTTCGGGGACCCGGTCGCCGGCACCTACCTGGCGGCGTTACCCCTGATGTCCACGTCGGCTGCCAAACGTGAAATCTTTTTCGGTCACGTGGCCGTGGGCCGTATCGGAGACGTGGATTACTTCACCGGACTGGCGTTGGTGAACACGAGCACAATCGCCACGGCGAACATTCAGCTCGAGCTGTACGATAAGGAAGGCAAACTGGTCGCGGGCACGCAAACGCCATATGCACTGGGCCCGAACAGCAGAACGGCCCAACTGGTCCAGCAGCTGATTCCCGAATTCAAAGGCAGCCAATCCGGGGGCTTCATTCGGCTGGTCTCGGACGTTGAAGTGTACGCGTACATGCTTTTCGGAGACACGTCCTACAACTTTCTCTCCGCGGTGCCGATACGTTGAGCCCACCAGGCCCGGCACGCGTTTCCATGCGGCGAAGGCCTGGTTTTTTCGCCAGGGCGGTCGTTCAAGAAGAAACGAAAGGCCGCCGGGAGCAGGAGGGTAGCGATGAAATGGACGGCTGGATTGGCAGCGGGACTGCTATTATTGACAACTGCTCGGGCGGGAATCCTTCCTGGTTTTTCCTTGCAGGACCTCAACGGGTCACAGTTCAACACCCGCGACCACGTCGGCAAGGAAGTCATGGTGATCAGCTTCTGGGCGACCTGGTGTGTCCCCTGCAAGCAGCTGCTGACCAAACTGGACAAAATCAAAAAGGAGCACCCTGCCATCCGGATCATCGCCATCTCGACGGATGATTCCAGCACCATGGTCGGCGTCAGGCCCTATATTGCGGGGAAAAAGTTCGACTTCACGGTTCTGCTGGATATCGACGGCAAAGTCATCCAGATGTTCGATCCCGAGAAGAAGGTGCCCTTCACATTGGTGGTCGACAAGGCCGGCAGCATCGTCTACTCCCGCACGGGTTATCTTCCGGGCGACGAAAAGGAAATACAGAAAATCATAGAGGGCTTGAACCGATGAAATGGGGCGTGGTTCCATGGACGGTGATGCTCTTCTGCCTGAGTGGAAATGCCCAGGAGAATAAGCCCACTTTTCTGTTCACCAACGATTTTACTTATCAAAGGAACGCGCTCGCCACCGGGCCCAATCAGTTTTACAACTCATCCTCATTATTTGTGAAGTGGGCTAACTGGGCAACCGGCTTGACTCTGCGCGGCCACAATTTCTACAAGCAGTCATCCGACTGGACGTTACCGAAGGCTCAGTACGACGTGTTCCGGAAGTACGCACAGTACGCGACGGACAGCTTTGAAATCCAGGCCGGCGATTTCCACTCCGTGCTTGGCCGCGGGTTGGTTCTGTCGGTGTTGCAGAACGAAAAGGCATTCCGCGACCGGACGGTCCTCGGCGGCGATTTTCATTACCATGCGCGCGGCTGGGATTTTCGAACGCTCGGCGGGAGTGTCGAGGACGAGTTGGAGCAGCAGAAATGGCAGGTTGCGGGAGGCGAGGCCGTTCGTGATTACTACAAGGGCAACCGCATCGGTGTCCACGCCAGCTTTATCCACGACTCGAACACGTTTCAGCAGCTGGGCGACCGGCTGGCCTGGTCCGTCAGCTGGAGCGCAGACAAATTTCCGGGAGGCTTCAGCTACTATGCGGAAATCAGCCGGCTGAATTTTCGGGACCCGTTCCTGATGGACGGTTCCGGGTACTACGCCAACCTGGGCTGGACGCGCAACAACGTCTCCCTTCTCTTCGAATACAAGAAGTACAAGAATTTCAGCAACGAGCTCAACAATCCTCCGTCGGCGGATCGAGGAGACGAGGCGAGCGATCTGAACGATTCGGAGACCTTCCGGCTGTATTCTCAGTATTCATTCTTCAATCCCGACATCATCCCGTTTGTAAGCATAGGCCGGGTCCAGGAAGCCGGCGTGGTTGGCCCTCAGGTGTACGCGGGCTTGAACGCCACGGAGCTCTGGGGAAAACTGGATGGTTCCTTCAGCTACGGTCTCAAGGATGTCTTCTACCCTGTGAAGATCACCGAAGGGCATATCCTGTACCGGCTCACCGATGCAGTTGCCGTCGATTTGTCATCGCGCGACAAGCGATATACTCAACGCTACTATCAATTCAACGAGACCGACTATTTTTCGCAGGTCTCATGGGCTCCCCACGGAGCGGTCTTTTTTCAAAAACAATATTCCCGGCAGCCGATTGACGGCCGGAATCACTTTCACAGCGGCGGATTCCGAATCAACCTGAAGAGGGATTCCTACTTCGAATTCTCCACGGGCGCCATGCGCGGCGGAGAGGTGTGCTCCTCGGGACAGTGCATTTTTCTGCCTCCGTTCCGCGGGTGGAAGGTCGGCCTTTTCACAATGTTCCGATAGCACAAACGGAACGGTGTGCTTGTGGAACTCCTCACCTCGCTGTTCTAGAAATACTGTTGAAAGACGAGAGGCACGAGGTAGTTTTCACGCGTGTGAAGTGCGCCGGACGAGTTGATCGACCAGGGCGATTATTTCCCGAATCATGAAGGGCCGCTTCAGAATACCCGCCCATGAGAACTCGCCTATTAGGGGATCGCCCACCTCCACGGCGCCGCCGAGGATTACGATCGGGATAGCTTCGCGCACCAGGGCAAACAGTCGTGCCCGCGTGATCTCCTGGCCGCTCAAGTCGAGAATTATGATCTGAGGCTTCCGTGACAGCCGGCGAGGGAGCTCGACAAGCGCCTCATCCAAAGTCAGATACCCGACTGCGTCAAACCCATGTTCGATCAATTCGGCCCGAAGGATGGCTCGAGGCCACTGCTCAGTCGATATGATCCACACCAGAGATCCCCGTGAAGCTCTGTCATCCATATCAGGCCCCTGAATATGATATCTCAGTCCTATCACTGGGATTAAAGACTTTAACCCGGATCATTCATGAATCAATCAGGCTAAGACGCGAGGAATCTGGAATTGCCGTCCAGATGCTTTGCCGTGAGTGTTTGAGTCTGCGCTGAATGCTCGCTGCCGGAGGAATGGAACCCTTTGCGCTTCAGGATCGTATTAAGTGCTATGGAAAAACCGTGGAACCAAAGAGTCGAGTATCATCAGGGAATCCGGATTGACAAGATCCCGGTCGACGGCATTCCGGGACTGATCTTCGTTTTCGCCACAGTGTTCATGTTTGCAGCCGCCATTCCCGCAGTGCTCGAATTCCTGCTGATAACCGGCATCCTCGGGGTCATCGGGGCTGGGGCCCTTTACTACTGGCATAACCAGACGCGCTGGTGAGAAAGCTGCAGCTTCCTGTACGGTTGAACAACGTTGATTGTCGGGAGCGGGCCTTCGTCGGTCAGCAGGAGTTCGACCGGGTTCCGAAGGAGAAGAAACCTGCGACGTTTTCGCGCAGGATCTGGGGAAAGTTCTTATCCAGGTAGGAGCGAATGGAAACGTAACACTCGTCGCAGGTGTTGTGCTGGGTGAATTCACTTACCATGCGAGCCTGTTCCAGGAGTCGGTAACGCTTGAATTGCATCGAGCAGGGCTGCAGCGAGCCATCGCTGGTTACTACCAGAAAACGCAATCCGGCCTTGCAGCCGGGGGCTCTGCCGTTCTCGAAGTAGCGCCTGGTCGCATCGATGGTGCTTTCGGAATTGGCCACCCAGCGGGTATCGCCCATCCGCGCTTTTATCAAGTCCAGTTCCTGTTTCAGAATCGCCAATTGCTCCGGGGCATTGAGGAAGTAGTCGCGGCAACCGGTGCGCCGCGGAGAATAGGCGCTGAAGCTGACGTTGACTCCCCACTCGCGCGCTTTATCGGCAACAGCGTTGATCTCCCAGACATTCTCGCTGGTAATGCAGTTGTTCAATACGATATCGTCGTGGCCGAGCGCAGCCAGGGTGGGAATGATCTCGTTCAAGCGCCGGTACAAGCCTTTAAGTTGGCGGAACCGGTCGTGGCGCTCATCCGGAAAATCGAGACTGACGGAGAACTGATCAATGCCGGCATTTCTCAGCGCCAGATAGCGCTCTTTCGTCATGAGCGACCAGTTCGAAACCAGGATGGTATAGGGAAGCCCTGACGGTCTCTTGATGTTGCGCACGATCTCAATCAGATCAGCGCGCAGGAGGGGTTCGCCCCCCGAAACCTGTACTACGCTGGGGCGCAACACATCCATGTAGCGGCGATAATCCCTCGGTTTCAAGTTTTGCGAATCGTCTCTGGGGCCGCCGTGGTCACAATGCTTGCAAAAGCAAGTGCATGAATCAGTTACCTCGAATGAGACCACGATCGGGCGCTCGGCGATCCAGTTCAGCGATCCGCGTGCGATGATTCTGAGCGATTCGGTAAAGGGGACTTTGTGCATCCTGACAACCTCTGGATCCTGCTGGAGCCGCAAATCTAAACGAACGCGCCGGTTATGCTATCAGAAGCCGCCTCCTGATTGCAAGACCGCAGACAACGCCACCCGCGACTCAGACGCTGCGGGCAAAAGGCAGCCACGAAAGACACTAAGAACACGAATGCGCCTGCCCGGTATTTCTTCGGCCCGTGGGTGCGTGCCAAACCCACGGCCTCTGACCGTGCGACCCTGGCATGCTCAGCCGTTACGGCGATCCGTGGATTGCTACTAGCCCCGAAGGGGCGGCTGCAGTTTACAGCCCAGGCCGCAAGGCCTGGGATTGGACCGGAGTTCAAGGATGAGCCCCGACAGGGCGACACAGAAAAAGCGGGTGAGCTGCATCGCCCCTACAGGGCTCCTTTTTGCGATCGCCTCGACCCGGGGCTTGCGCCCCGGGCTGTTGGCTGCGGTCGCCCCTGCGGGGCTGGGTGAAGATGCTGCGGTCGCCCCTGCGGGGCTGGGTGAAGATGCTGGGGTCGCCTCTGCGGGGCTGGGTGAAGATGCTGGGGTCGCCTCTGCGGGGCTGGGTGAAGATGCTGGGGTCGCCCCCTTGCGGGGCTGGGTGAAGATGCCGGGGGCGCGGGGCTGGGTGAAGGTGCGTGCAACTGGTGAGGAGACGATTGGCTAGGGATGCGATGATTTATAATCTGAACGGCCCCAATGGGGCCTTCTGATATGTGACTCGCCCCGCTTTGCGGGGCAAGCCAAAGCCACGCCTTCGGAGCGTGGTCGCCTACTCCCTGGCGGGCAAGAATCGCAGATGTTCTGCGGTTTCTGCGAACTTAGCGAGCTCTCCGTTGAGTCTTTTATCAGGTGCGGCCACACCTGCCTTTACAGGGAACCCTGCTGCAGGATCTCCCCGCGCAGACCGACGACCAAGAAGTGGATCGGCACTTTGCGGCCGGCTTGTTCCACAGCCCGGCGAGCGAGATGCAGGAGCCCGGCGCAGCAGGGAACCTGCATGATCATCACTGTGAGGCTCTTCACCTCTGCAACATCGACGAGGCTTGTGAGCTTCTCGAGATAGATCTCCTGCCCGTTGTCCAACTTCGGGCATGCGATGGCGAGGGTTTTGCCTTTCAAGTGATCTTCATGGAAGCCTCCCAGCGCAAAGGCTACACAATCTGCTGCCAGCAGCAGGTCGGATCCGTGAAAGTGAGATGCCTGCGGGGAAATGAGGTGGAGCTGTATGGGCCAGTGTGTGAGCCGGGATGGCTGCAATCCTGTCTGGCGCGGATCGCCTCCCTCGTTGCGAGTACCGAAGCTCACAACCTGCGAGCCCGGGCAGCCGCCGGGTTTACGCGCCGCAGGGGTCGGCTTGCTGCCCGCATTACCCGGGCTCGCGATCAGGCCTTGTTCACGCAGATATTCAAGCGCCTGCTGCAGAAACGCCATCTCGTTGTGCTCCCTGAGGTGCTTGAGGTGGGCGTCGATCACTGCCCGACCCTGCCTGGCGATGCCTGCGATCACCTGGCGCTCGTCATAGGGAACGGCCTCGCGCTCCTCGATCGTGATGGCACCCTCGGGACAATGTCCCAGGCAGGCGCCCAAACCATCGCAGAAGAGGTCGCTGATCAGCCGGGCCTTCCCGTTGATAATCTGCAGCGCCCCTTCGGGACAGCCGGGAAGGCAAAGCCCGCATCCGTTACATTTTTCTTCGTCAATTCTGATGATTTTCCGCTTCATGATGGTACTCCTGTTTCAGGATCCGGTCTGATGGTACTCAGGGGACGTGCAAGAATCCTTGATTCAGGTCAAGAATTTTTGTGAAGCCCCAAAAGTCCGAGACTTTAAGAAAGGCCGCATTTCTCGAAGAATTTGGGCCTTTGAGTCCTGGTTGTGTCTTTTGCCTTCTGGGCACCGCCTTGCTTCCGCTCATAGGCGGTGATATCTTGGCGCCGCTTTGCTTGTCGCACTTTCTTCTGGAGGCATTCCCATGAAATCACGATTCCTGTGTCGAAACCTCCTTCTGTTCCTACTCCTGGCTGCTGTGGCCGGACTGCTTCCCGGGCAGGAAGGGGCAAAGAAGCCGGATCCGCTACTCAGTGAAGACAACCTCATGGCGGTCATGCACTCGATCTCGAGCCTCACGCTTTTTGATTATGTGAAGGAGTTGAGTTCGGAGAAGTATGACGGGAGATTGACCGGGACTCCCGGTTTCAACAAAGCGGCGCAGTGGGCTGCGGACCTGTTCAAGCGCTGGAACATCAAGCCCGGCGGCGACAAGGGCACTTATACGCAAAACTTTCCGAATCCCTACACGCTGGTGTTGCCCGGCGACGAGATCAGCCTGCAGATCAGTCTGGAAAATGGAGATGTGGTACGAAAACCTTACGTCTTTGAGAACGACTTTTTCCCGGGATCGACGTCCGACTCCGGCACTGTCACGGCTGAGGTGGTGTATGTGGGTTACGGCATCACTGCGCCCGAACTGAACTATGACGAATACAAGGGAGTCGACACGAAAGGGAAGTTTGTCCTGGTCGAGCCGGAGGTGCCCATCTCTCCGGATAGGGAAGCGGACGAGTTCAAACGCTGGCGGCCTTACTCGTTTCACGACTACAAGGTTAAGAATGCCAAGGCTCATGGCGCGGCGGGAATGGTCTATAACTATCATATAGCCAATCCCAACTGCGTGTTCGTCAAGGACTTCCTTTTGACCTACGTCAGTCCTGGGGTCGTAAATGACATTTTCGCCGGCACCGGCAAGAAGCATGATGCTCTCGTGGAACGTATTCGTTCGGCAAAGGAAACGGTATCGTTTGCGACTGGAAAGACGGTCACCATCAAGAACACAACGGAGTATCACCCGGAGGGAATCGGGGCCAATGTGATCGGCTTCCTGGAAGGGAAGGACCCGGTGCTGAAGAACGAGGCGATCATCATCGGGGGCCACCTCGACGGCTTGGGCCGAAATCCTGAGCTCATGCCTGGTGCTAACGACAATGCTTCTGCTGTGGCTGTGACGCTTGGGATCGCCGAGGCGCTTGCGCGATCCGGGATTCCGCTCAAGCGGTCGGTGGTCTTTCTCCTGTTCGGTGCGGAAGAGCAGGGTGTAAGAGGCTCGGAATACTACCTGGCGCACCCGTTCATTGCCAACGACAAGATCAAAGGGTTCATCAATCTGGAAACCGTCGGCCGGGGCGAACGCATCAGCGGAGGAGGCGGCAAGAACTATCCGCAACTGTGGGAGTTCATTGATCGCAACAACCGCAAGTATATCCACCGTCCAGTGAACGCGGGTTTCACGGCCAATCTTGCGCGACCGCGCCAGGATGCCGCCCACTTCATGTGGGCCAACATCCCGACACTTTCCTTCGGCACCTCGGGCGGGGCCCGGTTGCCGTTTGCCACCTACCATACCACGCACGACTCGATCGACATCATAACGCCGGATATCATGGTCGACCTGGCGCGCCTGATCTTCCTGGCCGCTGTCGAAATGGCCAACAATTAGACTCAACCGGACGATGGAGGGACATCCCTGATCTCCGGCCTCAGCGTGCAAGAGCCGTATCAGCACCGGCGATCCGGAATGCCCCACTTTTGCCAATCGGCGTCAAACCCTTCTGAACCAAGCTCCTAAAACCCGTTGCAGCGCTCTAATTTGCGGTTGCCAGGCTGCCGATAAGCATCGCGTAGTATCGCCATTCCGAAGCCGTTGTGTATCCGATATGAGGTGCATATGATAAAGGCTGGGCTGATACAGAACGCTCGTTTGCTCCTGGTGTCCGTCCTTTTGGGATCTGTGGTGCCGGTCCGGGCGAGCTTTGCTCTGAGTGGGAGCCTCCCCGCCGATGAACTCCTCAGATATTCCCATGATGCCTGGCAGATCGAGGATGGCCTGCCCCAAAACTCGGTGCACGCTCTTCTCCAGAGTCGCGACGGTTATATCTGGCTGGGCACGCAGGAAGGGCTTGTCCGCTTCGACGGCGTCCGTTTTGAAGTGTTCAACAAAAAGAACACACCTCAGATTACCAGGAACCACATTCAGGCGATGATCGAAGGTAAGGACGGCGGGCTGTGGCTTGCCACCGTCGGCGGGGGAGTTGTTCGGATGCTGAACGGGAAGTTCACTGTCTATACGACCCGTGACGGGCTGATGAACGATGACGTCCATGCCTTGTATGAAGATAGAGCAGGCCATCTGTGGGTCGGCAGTTTTGGCGGCGGATTGGTCGAACTGCAGGGGGGGAAAGCGATAAAGTACGGCACGAATAAACTCTCCGACGGCTTCGTCCTTGCCATCTGTGAAACACGCGACGGCAGCATTTGGGTGGGAACCAACAAAGGACTTAATCGGATCCAGGACGGGCGCGTTCGGGTCTATACCTCCCAGGACGGACTCTCGGACAGTACCGTGAAGACCCTCCTGGAAGATCACGCCGGCAAACTGTGGATCGGCACAAATATGGGCCTGAATTGCCTGACCGGCGATAGGATCTCCACCTACACGATGGGCAACGGGCTAACGCATAATTCGATTTCCTCTCTCTACGAGGATGGTGAGGGAAGCCTGTGGATCGGTACTGAAGGAGGAGGGGTCAACCGGTTTAGAGATGGGAAATTTTCCAGCTTCACCACCCGGGAAGGGCTGACCAGCGATTTTATCCTCTCGATCTGCCGCGACCGGGAAGGGAGCCTGTGGCTCGGGACTTACGGCGGCGGATTGAATCGAGTCAGAAAGGGAAAGTTCACCAGCATTACCACGCTCGAGGGATTGTCGAGTGATTTTGTCCGGACGATCTTCGAGGACACGGCGGGAGACATCTGGGCGGGAACCAACGGAGCCGGGCTGACACGTTTCAGCCCGAACAAAGCGCCACGAGTCTACACTATGCGCGACGGGCTTGCCAGCAACGTTGTCTTTTCGCTTTTCGAAGATCGAAACCGCGACCTTTGGGTCGGAACCGGCAGCGGATTGAGCCGCCTTCGGGGCAGCAGCATCCAGAACTACACCGTCAGTCAAGGGCTCTCGCAGGAATCGGTGCGGGCGATCTATGAAGACAGCAGGGGGAATCTCTGGATCGGCACGAGAGGGGGCGGACTCAATCTCTTGAAAGACGGACGCTTCACCGTGTACACGACCGACGACGGGCTGTCCGACAACGCAGTCCGGTGCATTTACGAAGACCGAAATCGGAACCTCTGGATCGGCACAAGCAGCGGCCTCAATCTCTTCAAGGATGGGAAATTTACCGCCTACAGGCTCCACGACGGCAACGACGCCATTTACACCATTCACGAAGACAGCGAAGGCACGCTCTGGCTTGGTACCTACGGCGGAGGCCTGCTCCGATTCAAGAACCGCGAGTTCTTCCGCTACACTTCGAAGGAAGGCCTCTACGACGACGTCATTTTTCAGATTCTCGAGGATGAGAAGGCAAACCTCTGGATGAGCTGCAACCGCGGAGTCTTCAGTAACAGCATGAGAGACCTGAATGGACTTGCAGAGGGAAGGATCGCGCGTATTGAGTCGGTTGCCTACGATACCTCCGATGGCATGGGAAGCAGCGAATGCAACGGGAGTTCGCAGCCTGCCGGCTGGAGAACGCGCAACGGCATGCTCATGTTTCCCACCATCAAAGGCATCGCAGTCGTCAATCCCAAGGAGATGAGAGCCAACGTTCTGCCTCCTCCCGTAATCATTGAAACCGTGATGGTCGACCGCCGGCCCGTTGAATCGACGGGCGACATCAGCTTGCCGCCCGGACGGAAAGAACTTGAGTTCCACTATACCGGGCTGAGCTTCCTGTCTCCCCAGAAGGTTCAGTTCAAGTACCAACTCGAGGGCTTCGACAACGATTGGATCGATGCGGGTACCCGGCGTGTCGCCTATTATACGAACATCCCCCCGGGGCGGTATCGGTTCCGGGCCATGGCCTGCAACGACGATGGCGTCTGGAACGACGCGGGCGCTTCCATGAGCATCTATCTGGCGCCGTTTTTTTATCAGACGCACTGGTTTCAGGCGCTCCTTCTCCTGGTGCTCGTGGGATGCGGTAGCGGGATTTACCGCCTGCGCGTGAGAAGCCTGCGAAACCGGGAGCAGGAGCTCGTTCTCCTGGTCAATGAGAGAACGGGCAAACTGCAGCATGAGATCGCGGAACGCAAGCGGGCCGAAGTTGAGGCACAGACAGCCAAGGAGGCGGCCGAAGCTGCGAGCCGGGCCAAGAGCGACTTTCTCGCCAACATGAGCCACGAGATCCGGACACCCATGAATGGCATCATGGGGATGACGGAGCTGGCCCTGGACACCGAATTGTCATCTGAGCAGCGGGAGTATCTCAGCACGGTGAAGGCATCAGCCGACTCGCTGCTGACCATCCTCAACGACATCCTGGATTTTTCCAAGATTGAAGCCGGAAAGCTCAATCTCGACAACGCCGATTTCAATCTGCGATCCTGCATCGAGGATACCATGAAGGCCCTCGCCTTGCGCGCCCACCAGAAAGGGCTCGAATTGACCTGCCACATTCCCCACAAGATCCCGGAAGCGCTCATCGGCGATCCTTTCCGCCTGAGGCAGATCATCGTCAATCTCGTCGGCAATGCGATCAAGTTCACCCACCGGGGCGAGGTGGCACTGGAGGTGGACTGCGCGTCATCTCCCGAACAAGCCGATGGGACCGCCGGCCCGGTATGCCTGCAGTTTGCAGTGCGGGATACCGGCATCGGCATCCCCCCCGAAAAGCAGCGTTCGATTTTCGAGGCGTTCAGTCAGGCGGATGGCTCAACCACCCGCAACTTCGGGGGCACGGGTCTCGGGCTCACCATCTCCAGCAAACTGGCTGAAATGATGGGCGGACGCATCTGGGTAGAAAGTGAGTTGGGGCGCGGCAGCGTCTTCCGTTTCACTGCGTGTTTCGGCCTGGGAGAGTCCGCAATCGACCATGCTGTTCCGCATCTTCTCGCCGACCTGCCTGCGCTCATAGTGGATGACAACGAGACCAACAGGTTCATCCTGCGGGAAATCCTGAGTTCGTGGCGGATGCATCCGAGCGTCGTCGATCGCGGTCGCGCGGCGTTGCATGTTCTTTCAAAGGCGGCGAGCGAGGGCACGCCGTTTCCCGTTGTTCTACTCGATTCGCAGATGCCAGAAATGGACGGCTTTGCGGTTGCGGCCGCGATCAAACGCGATCCCAAGCTGGCAGGAGCGCTGATCATGATGCTGACCTCGTCAGAGCAGCCGGAAGACATCGCCCGCTGCCGCCAATTGGGCATTTCCGCCTATCTGGTCAAGCCCATCAAACGGGCCGAACTGCTTGAATCCATGATGGCAGCCCTCGGTAAAGACCGGAAAGCTGCTGCAGACTTCCAAATAGCGGAAACCAGGCCGGATACAGCCAGAGCGGGGCTGCATATCCTGGTGGTGGAAGACAACGCCGTCAATCGGAGGGTGGCGGTGCGCATGCTGGAGAGTTGCGGGCACAGGGCGACTGTGGTCGCCGACGGATGTGAGGCAGTGGCGGTTGCTGTGGACGGATCGTTTGATCTGATCCTGATGGACGTGCAGATGCCCGTGATGAACGGGTTTGAGGCTGCAGGACACATCCGCGCACGCGAGCGCCAGCGCGGCTCCCGCCATGTCCCGATTGTGGCGATGACCGCGCATGCCATGAAGGGTGACAGGGAAAGATGCGTCGCAGCCGGCATGGACGACTACATTGCCAAACCGCTCAAGAAAGGCGATCTGATGGCGACAATTGAGAGAACGCTCCGCATTTTTGCAGAAGCGTCGAACGAAAGAACCGCAATCCCAACCTTCGATGCCAACACGGTTCTGAGCGAGATGGACGGTGACCCGGCCCTGCTGGCTGAGATTGTCGACCTGTTTCTGCAGGATTGCCCGGCACGTCTCAACGAGATAGAAGATGCCGTCCGCCGCAACGATCCATGTGCTCTCGCAGCTGCGGCTCACAATTTGAAGGGTTCCGCCGGCAACTTCGGCGCACGCCCAACGGTGGCCTTACTCGAAGAGCTCGAAAACATGGGGCGCACAGGCGACATGAGCCGAGCCGGAGCGATTCTGGAATCCCTGAAGCGCGAGACGCGATCCTTGACAGCTGTGCTGACAGGACTGGCCCAGGAAGTGCCAACCCACGGTAACCGTTGAACGAATCAGACCGCCTGGACCTCGAAGATCAGAAAGGCCTCAGGCAACCGCCGCGAGGTCTTTCTGATCTTTATGGCAAGGCAGCGGCACGACGCGCCGCGCCCCTGGCGTGATCAGGAGCGAGTTTCAGAAGCTCCGGTCCGGCCGTCAGTTGCCGCCCCGGCCCCTGCCTCCTCCCCCGCCTCTGCCCGTGGTTTCCGGTTTGTTGTTCTGCTCCTTCTCGCGGGCGAGTTCGACGAGATCGACGTTGCTCGAGAAGTCGCCGATCAGCCACTTGCAGAAGTAGTCGGCACGGATCCACTCGCAGTAGGGGCCGTCTTCTCCGTAGGAGTGCCGCTGCCCGGGGAAGATCATCATGTCAAAACGCTTGTTTGCTTTGATCAAGGCGTCCGCGAGCCGCATGGTGTTAGCAGGGTGGACGTTGTTGTCGCGGTCACCCGTAGTCAGCATCAGATGCCCCTTGAGGTTCTTGGCGAGTTCGGAGTTCTTGTCGATGGTAAACTCGAACGTTGTATTTCCATCCTTGTCGGTCACTTCTTTGATGCCGTGGTTTTTCTCACTCCAGGAGTTGTTGTAGACGTTGTTCTCGTGGTTGCCCGATTCAGACCATGCCACCTTGAAGAAGTCGGGAAACACGAGCATGGCTGCGGCGGACATGAATCCGCCTCCCGAATGCCCCCAGATCCCGACTTTATTGATGTCGATGAAAGAGAAGCGGTGCGCCAGTTGCTCAACGGCTGCCTTCTTATCCGCCAGGCCATAGTCGCGGAAGCTGATATCCTCGCCGTAGCTGTAGTTGTGATACCATTTGGAGCGCTGCGGGTTGCCGCCGCGGTTTCCAACCTCGATCACGATGAAACCGAACTGCGCCAGGAAAGTGCTGTAATTCCCCCGGGTGAAGGTCTTGGTCACACTCTCGGTTTGGGGACCGGGATAGACGTACAGGACGATCGGATATTTCTTGTTGGGATCAAAGTCAAACGGCTTGTACATGACACCGTAGATATCGGTGATGCCGTCGTCCGCCTTGACTTTGAAGGGTTCCGGGAACTTGTACCCGGCTTCCAGCAAGGGCTTGACGTCCGTCGTCTCGAGGTCCATCACCAGATTGCCGGCGTTATCGTATAGTACGGACCGGGGAGCGGCGTTGATCCGGGAGGAGTTGTCGACGAAGTACTTCGACGATTCGCACATATTTACGGCATGCGACGCGTCGCCTGGATTGAGCAGCTTCAAACCGGTGCCATCCAGGTTGACTCGATAGAGATGTGCGTAGTATGGATCCTCCCCCGGCTCACGGCCGACCGCGGTGAAGAAGAGTGTGCCGCTCTTTTCATCGACGCCCTGGACAGAGCCGCCCCCACCGCCACCGCCCCCACCCCCGCCGCCGGCCGATGTGCAGACGAACTCGCCCGATGTGATCTGGTTTTTCAGCGTTCCATCAATACCGTAGCGATAGAGGTGGCCCCAGCCATCCCGCTCCGACCACCAGATGAATTCCTGGCCGTTGTTGATGAGGCGCGGCGTCTGGGTCTCGATGTAGGTGTTTAATCGCTCTTCGACGAGCACCTTGGCATCGCCCGTGTCGGGATTCACCACACACACATCAAGCTTGTGCATGTCGCGGCTGATGCGGTTGAGGTAAACCTTGTCAGGCGCATCGGTGAACCAGGTCTGCTCGGTGCGATCGGGATTCTGCTCCCGGAACGAGGCGGTTACACGCGCAGAATAGACGGTCATGTTCTCGTCCTTCCAGGCGTCCGCCTTGACCTTTACGCGCGCCTTGGTATCACGGTCAAAGGCCAGGACTTCTTCCTGCGGCACGTCCGGTTCGCCGGGCATGGCATAGCGATAGGTCTCGAGCGTCGGGCGCGGATTGTCAAGTGTGTAGATTACCCAGAGATCTTTGACTTTCCTGTCGTCCCTGCGCGTGACGCAGAACTTCTTTGAGTCCTTGGACCATTGAGGGCTGATCGGGGCCGTGCGAGCATTTCCGCGCCCTTCACCCTGGCCCTGTTCTTGAGTGGTGGTGATTTCTTCCTGTTGTTGCTGCTGCTGTTGATCACCGCCTCTTCCGCCTCTTCCGCCGGCGAAGCTGTAATGCTCAACTCCATCGGTCGTAAGCTGGGTTTCGACGATCGAACTGTCGTTTGGGGTCTTCTTGGCCTTTTCGAAATTGACGTCGTCCATCATGTAAAGGTTGTGATTCCTGGCAAATATGATGGTCTTGCCGTCGGAAGAGACATTGGCCCATGCCGGTTTTCTTTCGGGATCCTTCCAATCTTCGAGCAACTGGACCTTTCCGGTTGCCAGGTCATATTCGAAATGAAGGGTCTTGGTTCTGGGCGGCGCCGCAGGCGCACCACCTCGTGCGCCCTGACCTCTCTGCCCCTGCGTTTGGCCTCTTTGGCCTGTCTGGCCCGTCTGATCGGTCTTTTGAGCTTGCTGATCGGTCTTTTGAGCTTGCTGTTCCACCTTCTTGGTTGTAACGATGTCGGCGTCCACCGGGACGGTGAACTGAAACTGGAAGGCGGTGTCTTTCTTTACGAACCGCTGTATTGTAGTGAAGGGGAGGTGCTGCGAGTCGTACGGTATGCGCGTGATCGTAGTGAGCATCGCAGCCATTTTGGCGTTGTCGAACAGCAGTGTCTTCGATTTTTTCGCAGGATCGACCAGGTAGAAGTTTCTCCCCTGCGGCGTCTGATAGGTGTACCAGAAGCGATCGCCGGTTTCGAGCCAGTGCGGCGTAACGGCGGTATCGAACACGAGTTTTTGAATCTTAGCCTGCGTCCACTTTGCGGCCAGATCATAGTTGGCCCGCGTGATGGCGGGATTATCCGCCGGCGCGCCGGGTTGCGGCCTGGCGGGAATCAATGGAATCAAGAGAACCAGGGCCATTAGCGCAAATAGGCCCTTCTGTTTGAGATGCCTATACTTAAGATGGTTAGACATGATCAATTCCTCCCCATGTTCGAGATGTCGGGTGTGTTATGTTCGTCAAGAAATGCCACTCAGAAAGAGATTATTCCAGTGGGGGCGAGGATATCTTTGTCCGGCGGATATGGCAAGCGAAACATGTCGAATAAGGAGTTCGCTGCGCCGGGTTCTCTGTTCCAATTCGATTGAAGAGCAATGGATTGACGCAAAGGGCGCAGAGGGTCGCAGAGGGCGCAGAGAGGTCGGATTTGAGGCTATCAAAGGCCTGCCTTCTCTGCTTCGCTCGGCATTCTCTGCGTTGAGCTGTTGAGGCTTGAGGTATTTTCCCCGCCCATGAGTGCGCTCGGGGGCCGTTGATTTTCCAAGGCGGCTTTGGTAGCGTCGGGCCCGACATGAGCAACGCAGCTGACACAGGATCAGCGAAAAGGGGAAGGCTCCCCCGTGATGCCGGAGTCGTCCTCCTCCTGGCTGGATTGTGCGCCGTCGCCTACCTGCCTTGCGTTAACAACGGCTTTATCTCGGACGACTTTGTCATTCTGGGGCGCCTGGATGCACTACAGCATGATTTCCTGTATCTGTTTTCCATCCCTCCCGAGTGCTTCCGGCTTACGAGTTACATCTTCTTTGGAATGCTCAGATTTCTCTTTGGATACCATCCGGCGTGGTACTATGCATTCAATTTGCTGCTTCATCTCATTAATTCCATTCTGATCTGGCAGCTTTTGACCCGGCTCATGCAATCGTCCCGGATCGGGCTGCTGGCCGCCGTGTTTTTCGCATCGATTCAAGGACATCAGGAAGCCGTGATGTGGCTGGCGGCAATGAATGAAACCCTGTTGGGACTCTGCCTGCTTGCCTGCCTGCTTCTTTGGGAAAGGGGACATGGCGCCTGGAGTTCCTTAGTGTTTCTTGCCGGCCTGTTTTCAAAGGAATCGGCACTGGCGCTGTTGGGGCTGTTGCCGTTGCTTGATTGGCGATCCAGAGGGCACGCTCTCTCTCGGCTTGGATATGCTCTCATCTTTACAATCTCTGCAGCATTCGCCGCCCTGTTTTATCGGCTTGCTGCCCATAACTTCATGCTTGGCACCGGCTCCTATTCGCTGGGCTGGCACGGTGTGCCTGTCCTCCTGCGAAGCATGCACCGGATGATGTTCCCCTGGGTCTATCTCGCCGTCATTCTTCATGTGGTCCGGCGGCGGGATTTGGCCGAACTTAAACCTGCCGGCTGGGGCTTGGGTTTTGCGGCGATCGCATTGGTCCCCTATGTTTTTCTTACCTATCAAGGCCACGTTACCAGTCGTCAGGAGTACATCGCGTCCATGGGAATTGTATGGGCCTTGGCCGTTCTGATTCATGGACTGGACAGTCAGGCACTGTGCAGGGCATTCGTGATCCTATTCGTTGCAGCCAATATCGGCTACATCTGGATCAAGGATAGGCAGTTTGAGCAAAGAGCCGCCCCTACCAATCGACTCATCGAACAGTTGCGGGCGCGCCGGCCCCAAAACCTTGCCATCGTCGGGTTTCCTGCCAACCCGTGGATAGCCAAAAACACGGCCAGAATGGTCCCGGGTTGGCAACCTGACATGATCCATGTAGATCCGCCCGCATCAGAGTGCGGTAGTTGTCCGGCATTGCACTGGGAGCCGCTGAAGGAAAGTTACGTTGAGTTCAACCGCAGGTAGAAGCGACTAACCATGCCTCCGTGGCTCCTTTGAATTTCGAAAGCCGGCAACGCTCCAGAGCGCCGCCTGGCGGCGTAACGGATTTACAGGGGCAACGACCGCCTCAACCCAGGAGGCGCACTGCGGTAAGGGCGTAGACGATGGTGCAGCGCCGCAAGGCGTCCAGATCGACGTATTCGTTCGGTCCGTGCGAGATCTCGAGCACTCCGGGGCCATAACCGTAGCCGGGGATGCCCTGGTTTGTGAAGAATCGCGTTTCCAGGATGCCGGGGCACAGTTCGAAGGCGGGCGGGATTCCAATGACGTCGGTGACCGTCCGGGCCAGAATCTTCCCCAACCGGGTCTCGGCAGGCGCGACCGCTGGTTCGCCTTCCTGAACAATCTCCACCTCGATGTCGAGGCCTTCTCTGCGGTGCCGTTCGAAAACCCGGTCCAATTCTTCCTTCGCCTGAGCCAGGTTCTCCTCGGGATTGATCCTCCGGTCGACAGAAAACCAGGCACTCTCGGGAACGGAATTGAAATTGGAGCCACTGCCCGATTCTCCTCCCAGCACCATCACCGAGGAACTTGCCTCGGGGGGATTCAACGGCAGCGAAGTGCGCCTTGCCACGATGGTGGGCTTTAAGGACAACAGTGAATTCAATACTGCCGCCATGCCCTCGAAAGCGTTGACGCCTTGGTGAGGCAGACCGACATGTGCCGTCTTGCCCTTGATGCGAACCCGCAAGGTGAGCGCTCCCCTGCATGCGTTCCAGACGACGCCGCTGGTCGGCTCCGGCATCAGCATTCCCAAGCCTGCCCGCGGCAGCAGCCCCGCTTGCGCCAGGTGGCGCATTCCCAGGCGACCGCCGGTTTCCTCATCGGGGACGAGTGTGAACGTGATCTTCTTCGAAAGTCTGACGGCGCACTCCTGAAGCGCCCGCAGGGCAAAAAGCATGGCTACAATTCCGCCCTTCATGTCGGAACTGCCGCGCCCGTAGAGACGGCCGTCGTGCTGCCGAGGCTGGAATTGGTCGGGAGATTGAGCGATGACGACGTCGTAATGGCCGTGAAAATGAAGGCCATCCTCGCCTTTGCCATAGGCGCCGATGATGGCATATCGGGGATGACTTTCGTGCGGGATGGACAGCATCTCGTGCTCGATCCCCCACGACTGCAGGAGCTTGGAAAGATACTCCACACACTCAAAGTACGACCGGCCGGGCGGATTCACCGTCGGTATGGCGATCAGTTCCGCAAGAGCACTCACGATTTTGTCGTGATGGGACGCGACATAGGCCGCGATTTGGGATTCCGTGTTCATGGGATGAGTGACAGACCCGAGTTACCTGCCGCCGGCTGCTGACTCGTTCTGTCGTCAATCATAGCTGTTCTTCCTCGTTGAATCGCCAGGTTCGTTCCCTCAACACTCTTCACGGTCGTCCATCACTGAGTGCAGCAACCGGAACGATCCTTGCGGCGCGGCGCGCCGGGATATAGCCGGCGAGCAACACAGACAGCGATACTACCACATAAGTGGCAGGAGGAAGGGTTTGTTCATTTGACGTCTTTCCCATGTTTGCATCGGAGAATTGCATGGATTTTTGTCAACACCCGCGTATCATTTGAGAATTCGTTGCCGGTAAAAAGCAAGAGCTGAACTGCAATCCGGAAATGGCTGCCTCTGAAGAAGTCAACGGATTCATTATGCTCTGCATCTTGCGTGGAGGATTCTCATGACAGCAACACAAACCAGGGCCGCGATGCTGTGCCTCCTCGCTCTCATGTTCTTGCCTGAGCACGTTCCCGCCATAGATCAGACTGCGCGGTCGGACCCACAGACCTCGAAGGTCGCGGATCCGTGGGGACCTTGCAGGTTTCTTTTGGGCGATTGGGTTGGAGTTGAAGGCTCGGGACAACCGGGAGAAGCGATTTCTGGGAGTACCTCCTTCGCGTTTGACCTCGGCGATAAAGTGCTGGTCCGCAGAAACCGCGCGGACTACGCCCCCAAGCAGGGGGAGAAAACAGGGATTTCCCATCAGGATCTGCTTATTATTTATCTGCCGCTGGGGGAGACGCAGCTCAAGGCTTTCTATATCGATAACGAGGGTCATGAAATCACATATCGGATCTCCTTCCCAAAGGATGGGGCTGCCGTCTTCGAGTCTGACGACTCCCCGAAAGCGCCTCGCTACCGTCTTGATTACCGGTTGAATCCTGATCGCACATTAACGATCACATTTTCGATTGCGATGCCCGGAAGCGAGTTCACCGTCTATACCAAGGGCACTGCACGGCGAAAGTGAAGTACCGGTGCCGGGTCCGGCAGATTTCATTTTCCCCAATTGCTCAACCTCAAGAAGCAGACGAGTTGGAAAATGGATTTCCCCGGATCCGACACTGAGTCGCAAATTAACAGGATCGCATGATTTATCTTCAGGCATCCACGCCGCACGCTCTGAAGGAAGCCGTCCCCGGGATCTCGCTGGAGGAAGCCCGCAAGATTGTGGGTGCCGTCCACCGCCAGGATTGCCTGCCCCGGTTCGTCGAGATGGTTCGCCGTAACAGCCTGGAAGCTGTGCGCGCTGCAGGCATCCTGCCCCGACTTGCCGTCAGAGCGGTGCATCCCAGCAGGATTGATCCCTTTGTGAGATACGCTTTTTTGACGCCAGACGGCCATGCCGTGGAGACCGTCAGGATTCCGTTGGAGCGAACCGGCAGGTTTTCGGTGTGCGTCAGTTCGCAAGCCGGATGTGGTTTCGGTTGCAGTTTTTGTGCCACGGGCAAAATGGGCTTGATCCGAAACCTGGAAGTCTGGGAAATCGTCGAGCAGGTGAGGGCGGTCCGGCGCGGGCTGGATCGGGCGCAGCTTCAGTGCGTGCACGGCGTCGTGTTTCAGGGTATGGGAGAGCCGCTGGCAAACGTCGAAAACGTGGTAAATGCAATTCGCGTACTCTGCGAGCCCTGTGCGCAGGCCATCGACAGTCGCTCGATTACGGTATGTACCGCCGGGCTCCCTGCCGGCATTCGCCGCCTCGCCAAAGAAGCCCCCAAAGTCCGGCTGGCGATCTCGATCGGGAGCGCGCGTCCCGAGGTGCGGCGTGCGCTGATGCCGATCGATCGGGTCCACCCTCTCGAAACGGTGCTCGACGCCGTCGCCGAACATGTTCGTGTCACGAGGCTGGCTCCGATGTGGGCGGTGACACCGCTGGCCGGCGTCAACGATAGCGAAGAGGATGCGCGCGCACTCGCCCGATGCGCCCGGAATTTCCAGCAGAAAACGGGGCTGCGGCCACAGATCCGTGTCATTCCCTACAACCCCATCAATGGACAGAATCCGCGAGAATATAAACGATCCGACGACGGGAGAGAACTGAGTTTTCGGCACATCCTCTTCGAAGAAGGATTCAGTGCGCGCAAGCGCTACAGCGGCGGTGCCGATGTCCAGGCCGCCTGCGGCCAACTTACGGGATCGGATCTGCAAAAGTCAAAAAATCCGGAGTTTGTCTGACTCCTGCAGATCCGGCCCCGATCTTTTTCCCGGCGCACCCGAAAAACCTTGACGCAAAGTTCGCTGAACTCGCAGAGCATTCTCGGCCCCGGTCCCACTCTCGCCGCTCTTCGCTACGCTGGGACCTCTCTGCGTTGAGTTTTTGATTTTCCGGAGTATTTTCTCAGCTGTTTTTGTCGATCTTGCTCCCAGGAGTAAGTAGTATATTGAGCGTTCAAAAATGACAGCAATCATAGAGAAGGGATTATGACCCTCAGTGACAATGCCGAATCGAGGACTCGATCTGCCCGCCCCGTCTTGAAAATAGCCTTGGTGTTGATCGTGGGGGCCGCGCTGGCCGGGGCCTACTATGGCTGGCGGTACTTTGCAGACAGGGAATCGACCGATGATGCCCAGATCGATGGCCACATCGTGCCGGTCGCGTCGCGCGTGGGTGGGACGGTGCTGGAGGTGAAGATCGACGATAACCAGTACACAGCGGCCGGGACACTCCTGGTGCAGATCGATTCAAAAGACTACGAGGTGGCGCTTGCACGCGAAGAAGCGAACCTGGCCGACGCCCAGGCGTCGCTGCAGGCGGCTCGCTCGGGAGTACCGATCGTCTCCACAACCACGGAGAGCCAGGTCTCGAGCGCTGCGGCCAGCCTGGAACGGATGCGCGCCGGTGCCACGGCTGCCGCAGGTGAGCTCGAAGCTGCCCGGTCGCGACTGACGACGGCTCAGGCGCGGCTGCGCGAGGCAACTGCCAACCGTGTGCGGCTGACACAGGATCTCGATCGCATGAAGAAACTGATCGTGAAGGACGAGATCTCGCGCCAGCAATATGATGCCGCTATCGCTCTGGAAGAGGGTGCCCGGGCCGGCGAAGACGCCGCCCGCTCGGCAATCTCGGAGGCTGAGCATGCGGTGGCTGTGGCTGACAGCCGTCTGGCGCAGGCAGACCGGTTGGTCGAGCAGGCTCACGCAGATGTGCACTCGGCAGAAACGGGGCCGGATCAGGTGGCAGTTACCAGGGCACGTGCAGCGGCAGCCGAGGCCAAGGTGAAGCTCGCCGAGGCTGCGGTTGAGCAAGCCCGCCTCAATCTGCAATACACGACAATCAGGAGCCCGGTGAGCGGCGTGGTCAGCAAAAAGAATGTCGAGCCCGGGCAGATTGTGCAGCCCGGGCAACCACTGCTGGCCCTGGTGCCGCTCGAAGACATCTGGGTGACCGCCAATTTCAAGGAAACGCAGTTGCACAGCATGCGTGCCGGCCAGCGGGTCAGCATCACGGTTGATGCCTACGGCAGAAAATTCTGGGGCCGCGTGGAAAGCATCGCAGCCGCTACCGGCGCGCGCTTCAGCCTCCTGCCACCGGAGAACGCCACCGGTAACTATGTGAAGGTGGTTCAGCGCATCCCGGTAAAAATCCTCTTTGACAAGGGGCAGGACCCGGAGCACCTGCTGCGGCCCGGCATGTCGGTCGTCCCCACCGTTTTCATGAAGTAGCGCCATGGATCGCATCCCTGAGGTCGCGCCCCCCTATGTCAATCCATGGCTGGTGTCCCTGTCGGTCATGATGGGCACCTTCATGGTGGTGTTGGATACCACCGTCGTCAACGTGTCGCTGCCCCACATTGCCGGCAGCCTTTCGGCCAGCATTGAAGAGTCGACCTGGGCCCTGACGTCCTACCTGGCGGCCAATGCCGTCATTCTGCCGCTCACCGGCTGGCTGGCAAACCACTTCGGGCGCAAGCGGCTCCTGATGATTTCCGTGGTCGGCTTCACGACGGCTTCGTTTCTCTGTGGCCTGGCGGTGAATCTGCCGATGCTGATCGTGTGCCGCATTGTTCAGGGCATGACCGGCGGCGTCATGCAGCCGATCTCCCAGGCGATCATGTTGGAGGCGTTTGCGCCGCGCGAACGCGGCAAGGCCATGGCCTTCTTTGGCGTCGGGATCGTGGTCGCACCGATTCTCGGTCCGGTCCTCGGCGGGTGGCTGACCGACACCTATTCGTGGCGATGGATTTTTTACATCAACATCCCCTTCGGTGCGCTCTCCCTGTTCATGACTTCATCCTTCATTTTCGATCCCCGCTACATCCGGCGCGGCACGGCGCGTATCGATTATTGGGGGATCGGGCTGCTGGCGGTGGGGATCGGGGCATTGCAGATCGGCTTGGACAAGGGGCAGCAGGAGGACTGGTTTTCGTCGAACTGGATCACGGCGCTGCTGGTAACGGCGGTCATGGTCCTGCCGCTGCTCGTCATCCGCGAGCTGCGCGTGCGCAATCCGGTGATCGATCTGCACGTTTTCAGGGAGCGTACCTACAGCACGGGCGTGGTGCTGATGACACTGATGGGGTTCGTTTTGTATGGAAGCCTGGTCCTGCTTCCCATCCTACTGCAGACGCTCATGGGGTATCCGCCGCTCGAGGCCGGGATTGCCATGGCGCCGCGCGGAGTAGGCTCACTGCTTGCCATGCCGCTGGTGGGGATCATGATGGCAAGGATCGATCCGCGCAAGCTGCTGATGGTGGGATACATGGTCGGGGGCTTCTCTCTCTTCTGGTTTGCCCGGATCAGCCTCGAGGCCGGTTACTGGAATATTTTCTGGCCGCAGCTGGTCCAAGGGATAGGGCTTGGCTTGCTTTTCGTGCCGCTGGCGACGGTCACGATGGACCGGATTCCCAAGGAGAAAATGGGGAATGCTACGAGCCTGTTCAACCTGATGCGCAACATCGGCGGAAGCACAGGGATCGCCGTCATCGGGACCATACTTACGCGCCAACAGCAGGTTCACACCAATGTTCTCGGTGCTCGGATCAATCCCTATGATATGGACTCCCAGATCATGGTCCAGAGGATGAAGACGATGTTTCTGGGGCAGGGGGCGGACGCAGTCACGGCTACGAAGCGCACCTATGCGGCACTGTTCGGCATGACCCAACAGCAGGCCGGCATCCTGTCGTTCAACGATGCCTTCAGGTTGCTCGGCCTCATCTTCGTCCTGCTCACTCCTCTTGTGCTCCTGATGCGGCGCCCCGGCACCGGCCACCATCCGCCCCCCGCGCCTCCGGACTAGCCGCCTCGCTCCGGAAATATCGGCCTCAAACATCCGACCACCCTCCCCAAGAGGGTATTGGAAGCAGGACCCATGGGGTCATTTTCATCGTGGAAGGTGCGGCGCTCCGGGGCAGGGGGGATTGCTCCGAAGGCGCAACCATGAGATTCGCAAAAAACATCAAGGATTTTTGGTGTATTTCGTGGGTTTCGTGGTTATCATGGCGACGCGGCAAGCCAATAATTGCGTTAATTAATTAACTGCCATGGTACTCATTCCTGCCAAGATGGGTCGTATCAACAAGCGGGCCCTGCTGGGACGCTTGCAGCGAATCGGCCAGGCCTCACGGGCTGACCTGGCCAAGTCGCTTGGGCTGAGTCAGCCGACGGCGGGCAAGATCGCCGACGAGTTGCTCCGTCTGGACGTACTGGAGGAGCTCGACGAGAAAACCGCCGCCGTCCTCACAGGTGCGCGCGCAGCGGACACACGTGGGAAAGTTGGACGCCCGGGACGAATCCTGCGCTTGAACCGGAGCAGGCCGCGTTTTCTGGCAATCCAGTTGGGCGTGAGCGAAACGAATTTGGCAGCGGTGCCGGTAGGGGTCGACGCCGAGGATCGTTGGACGGTGCAGGTGACAACTCCCGCTTCGGCGGAGGGTTGGGTTCATCAGCTCAAGGCTGCGGCTGCGAAAATCCCGCAGAATGAGTTCTGGGGTGTGATGGTCAGCGTGCCCGGCATCGTGGATGAACCGGAGGCGCGGGTATTGTTCTCCCCGAACCTGCACTGGACGGAGGCGGTGGACCTCCCCAAGCTGGTTCAACAGGTTTGGCCGTCAAACGTGGTACTGGTGCAGGAGGAGCGCGCCCTGGCGTTGGGCCACCAGAGTGTCGATGACAACGAGGAGGACTTTCTGCTCGTGGATTTTGGCGAGGGGGTCGGGGGCGCGGCCATCGTGGCCGGGAAACTCTATACCAGCCCCCTGCCGCTCAGTGGTGAGTTGGGGCACACTCCCGTGCTCGACAACCTGCGCAAGTGCGGCTGCGGTGCAGTGGGCTGCATCGAAACCCTGGTCTCGGTACGCGGCCTGCTGCAGAGTTTCTCAATCTCCCACCGTGGGGCTCGCCTCACCTGGGAATCCCTCTGCAGAGCGATCGAGAACAATGGTGTTCCCCGCTGGTTGACGGAGACGCTGAATGCGACCGCGGTGGTAATTGCCGGGGCGCTCAATGTGCTGGGACTCCGCCGGGTCATTATCACGGGGACGCTGACGGAGCTGCCGGCCGCAGTAATGGACCATCTCACGCGCGCCATCGTCATGGGTGCGATGTGGGCCCGCTTCGGCGAACTGGAAGTCGAGAGCGCGCCGCGGCGCCGCACCGCCGGATTGGTGGCAGTAGGAATTGATCGGCTGGTGCTGCCGATGGAAACAGATGTCAGGATGGAAGATGTGGCGTCAACCGCCGCGGTGCCTCACAGGGCTCTGCGTGGTTGGCTGAGCTATAACGAGTGATAACGGGAAAATGACCATTAATATGACAACTCTGGGCATTATCGTCGGCAATCGTGGTTTCTTTCCGGACCGCCTGTGCGACTCCGGGCGCAAGGAAATTCTGAAAACTCTTGATAAACTCGGCATCGGGACGGTCATTCTTCCGCAGGCGGCCACAAAGTTCGGCTCCGTGGAATCGCTCGCCGATGCGCAACAGTGCGCCGAATTGTTCAAACAGAACTCCGGCAAAATCGACGGCATCCTGGTCACGCTGCCCAATTTTGGCGACGAGCGGGGTGTGGCCAACGCCATTCGCTGGGCGGGACTCAACGTCCCGGTACTGGTGCACGCCTTTAACGACGATCCGAAAAACATGACGATTCGGGATCGGCGCGACAGCTTCTGCGGCAAGATGTCGGTCTGCAACAACCTCCGGCAGTACGGCATCCCTTACACACTGACCCGGCTGCATACGGTCAACCCGGATCATGCCAACTTTGCGCAGGACCTGACGGATTTTGTCGTCACCTGCCGAGTGGTCAGGGGCCTGCGCAACCTGCGCATCGGCGCCCTCGGCGCCCGGCCCGCGGCCTTCAACACCGTGCGTTACAGCGAGAAACTGCTGGAGCAGTCCGGCATCAGCATCGAGACGCTCGATCTGTTTGAGCTGTTCGGCTGGGTCAACAAGATGAAAGACGGCGATGCGCCGGTTAAAGCCAAGCTTAATGAAATCCACAACTACGTTCCCGCCGGGCATGTGCCGCCGGCTGCGCTCCTCAAGATGGCGAAGTTCGGCGTCGCCGTGGACAACTGGATGATGCAGACCCGCCTGGGCGCGACCGCCATCCAATGCTGGACGGCGATGGAGGAGTTCTTCGGTGTGGTCCCGTGCCTGCTGATGAGCATGATGAGCAACACACTGATGTGCAGCGCCTGCGAGACAGATATCATGGGCACTGTGGCGATGGTCGCCATGGCCCAGGGAAGCGGCAGGCCCAGCGCCCTTGTGGATTGGAACAATAACTACGGGGACGACCCGGACAAGGGAGTGATCTTCCACTGCAGCAACTTGCCCAAGGATCTTTTCGTCAACATCGGCGAGAAGAGACCGGCGATGGACTACCAGGCGATTATCGCCGGCACGGTCGGGAAAGAAAACACTTACGGTACCGTGGTGGGGCGGGTCAAGGCCACGCCGTTCACGTATCTGCGCGCAAGCACGGATGACGCGGCCGGCAGGATTCGCGCATACATCGGTGAAGGAGAAGTGACGGATGACCCGCTCGAGACTTTCGGCGGTTACGGTGTTGTGCGCATTCCCAAATTCCAGAAGCTGCTTGCTCACATCTGCAAAAACGGCTTCGAGCACCATGTCGCCGTCAATCCGGCGAGCATTGCGGCGGGCGTGAAAGAAGCGCTGAGCAGGTATCTGGGCTGGGAAGTTTACCACCACGAATGAGAACGGAGAAACCGCGAAACACGCGAAATGCACGAAGAATGAGCTGGAGCGCACAAGGTCTTGTGAAGGTGCACGTTGCGCCTCGCCCTGGCGTCTCCGGCGGTTACGACATGCGTTAATGCTCAAACGGGCTTTCCCCGTTTATTTCGTGGTTAAGGTCTGATGGCGCGAGAGCTTGATGGATCCTATCCCGCGCGCATGCTGGCGGCACGGCTGCATGGGCCGTCGGATCTGCGGCTCGAAGAAGTGCCGCATCCGGGACCGCCGGGCCGCGGCGAGGTGCTGCTCCGCGTCCGGACCACCGCCCTGTGCGGCAGCGATCTGCATTCCTACCGGGATGCGCGCATCGGCGACACCGGGGTGAAAGCGCCGCTCATCCTCGGCCACGAGTTCTCCGGCGTGGTTGAGGCCGCCGGTGCCGACTCACTCGACGGAAATTTCGCGCCCATCAGACCGGGCACGCGGGTTGCGGTGGATCCGGCCCAGCCGTGTGGCCGGTGCGCCCTGTGCCAGAAGGGGCATCCGAATCTCTGTTGCCGTCTCCATTTCTGCGGCAATTATCCCGATGACGGCAGCCTTTGCGAGTGGATGCTCATGCCGGGGCGTTCCTGTTTTCCTGTGCCCGAAACAATCGACGATGTGGCTGCGGCGCTGCTGGAGCCGGTGGGTGTTGCCATCCACGCGGCCGACCTCGCCCGCATTCGTGCTGCCAGCAGTGCCGCCATTCTTGGTGCGGGACCGATCGGACTTCTCATTCTGCAGGTGGCGAAGCTCGCCGGGGCAGATCCGATTTTTGTCACCGACCGGCTGCCCTGGCGGCTGGAGCTGGCCCGCAAGATCGGTGGTGTTCCTATCAACTTCGAACTGGAAGACTCCACCCGACTCATTCTAAAGCTGACGGGTGGCCTCGGCGTAGACACCGCCATCGAAGCCGCGTGGGGCGAAGAGTCGGTGGCGCAAGCCGCCGAAATCGCTCGGCCCGGCGGACGCATTGTGCTTGTAGGCATTCCATCGGATGATACGCTCGCCATGAAGCATTCCACCGCGCGTCGCAAAGGGCTTACGATCCTGTTGAGCCGCCGTATGAAACATGTATATCCGCGCGCCCTGCGACTGGTCGAGCATGGCCGGGTAGATGTGCGTGGTCTGGTCAGCCACCGTTTTCCTTTAAGGCAGGCAGCGGATGCCTTCCGGCTGAACACGGAATATCGGGACCACGTGAACAAAGTCATCATCGACATTGGACCTTAATCCACTGGACTGCGAATCCTATGAGCCCAAGATATGTTATCGGTTTAGATTACGGCACCAACTCGGTCCGAACCCTCCTCGTCAGTGTCGCCGACGGCCGTGAAGTGGCCACGGCGGTCTGGGGCTACGAGCATGGCGAAGCCGGCGTGATTCTCGCGCGCGACCCGAACCTGGCGCGGCAGCATCCCGCCGACTACGCCAAAGGCGCCCAGGTAACCATCAGGAAGGCCATCGCACAGGCGCGCAAGAAGGTGCGGGGCTTCAAGCCGGAGCAGGTCATCGGGATCGGGGTCGACACGACCGGGAGCACACCGATTCCGGTGGACAGCAATGGCCGGCCGCTCGCGTTTCAGAAGAAGTATGCCAATAATCCCGCGGCCATGGCCTGGTTGTGGAAGGATCATACCGGTGTGGCCGAAGCGGCTGAAATCACCGAACTGGCGAAGAAAATTCGTCCGCACTATCTCGCCAAGTGCGGCTCCACATACAGCAGCGAGTGGTTTTTCAGCAAGATTCTCCACTGCCTCAGGACCAGCCCCGAGGTCTTCGACGCCGCCTACAGTTGGGTGGAGTGCGCCGACTGGGTGCCTGCGATGCTTACCGGCACCGAGGCACCGGACAGGCTGATCGTGGGCGTCTGCGCTGCGGGCCACAAGGCGATGTACAACCTCAGCTGGGGCGGCTATCCCGATGCAGAGTTCTTGACGCAACTCGACCCCAAGCTGGGCGACTTGCGCTGCCGTCTGCCCCGCGAGGCGCATACGATTGACCGCGCGGTCGGTGGCCTGACCGAAGAATGGGCCCAGCGCACCGGTCTGACTGCGGGATTGCCGGTGGCGGTAGGGGCGTTCGACGCTCACCTCGGGGGCATCGGCGCCGGCATCGCGCCGGGCACGCTGGTCAAGATCATCGGGACCAGCACCTGCGACATGATGGTGGTGCCCGCCAGGCAGGAACTCGCGGACATCCCCGGTCTGTGCGGAATTGTGGAAGGGAGCATCCTGCCGGGTTACTTCGGCCTTGAAGCGGGCCAGTCCGCGGTGGGAGACATCTTCAACTGGTTCGTAAACTATGTCAGGCCGGGCGGCCGCAAAGCGGGCTCCCACGAGCAACTCTCCGCCGCAACCGCAAAATTGACGCCGGGCGAGTCAGGTTTACTCGCCTTGGATTGGAATAACGGCAACCGCACCATCCTGGTCGACCAGCGTCTCACCGGTGTGCTGCTTGGGCAGACGCTGTACACCACGCCCGCTGAAATCTACCGGGCACTGATCGAGGCGACTGCGTTCGGCGCCTTGACCATCATCAACCGGTTCGAGGAGTACGGTGTCAAGGTCGAGCAAATCGTCAACTGCGGCGGAATTGCGGAAAAGAACCCTCTCGTCATGCAGATATACGCCGACGTGACGGGCCGGCCGATGAAGATCTCCCGTTCCGCTCAGACGTGCGCCCTGGGGGCGGCTATCGCAGGGGCCGTCGTCGCCGGCGCATATCCGGATTACGCTGCGGCGCAGCAGGCCATGACCGGCCTCAAGCCCCGTGTCTTCAAGCCGAATCCGAAGGCCCACGAGACTTATCGCAGGCTATATGCTGTTTATAAGAGGTTGCACGACGCCTTCGGCACCAAAGAGTGGAGCGGCAACCTCTACGACGTAATGAAAGAGCTGATCGATATCCGCAACCGCGCGCGAAAATGAAGGAGGAGAAACCACGCAATGAATAGCAGGGGAAGATGGTCTTTGGATTTCCTCCCATATGACTTAGTGTTTTTCGTGTCTCTCGTGGAATTCGTGGTCCGAAAAAAATGCTGACGGAACTCAAGCAGCGGGTGTATAAGGCGAACCTTGATTTGGTCAAAGAAGGGCTGGTTGTGCAGACGTTCGGCAACGCCAGCGCTGTGGATCGAGGGAGCGGCCACGTTGTCATCAAGCCGTCCGGGGTACCCTACGAAGGGATGGGTCCCGAGCACATGGTCGTCGTTTCCCTCACGACCGGCGAGGTTGTGGAGGGGGAATTCAATCCCAGTACCGATACATCGACGCACCTCGTTCTGTACCGGGCGTTTAAAAACATCGGCGGCATCGTGCACACACATAGTCTGTATGCCACCGCGTGGGCGCAGGCGCGCCGCGAGATCCCGGCGCTCGGCACCACCCATGCCGACTACTTTCACGGCCCCGTTCCCTGTACCCGCCTTATGACGGCAAAAGAAATCAAGACCGGCTATGAGGTCAACACCGGTCGCGTGATCGTGGAGCGCCTCGCCCGCATGGATCCGCTGGCCTTTCCGGGCGTTCTGGTGGCCAGTCACGGCCCATTCACATGGGGCGAGTCGGTCGAGCACGCAGTCCAGCACGCTATCGTTCTTGAGCACCTCGCCCGTCTGGTAAGCGAGACGATGCGCATCCAACCTGCGACAAAATCGATACGGCGCGTGCTGCTCGACAAGCATTTCTCGCGTAAGCACGGTCGCGATGCCTATTACGGGCAAAGGAGCCCGTCACGTTCAACTGTCAAGTCATCCAGGAACGATAAATAACCCAGTCATTCAATAGAGCCAAACCATGCGAAAATCACTTATTGGGATCATCATCCTCAGCGCCTTCTGCGCTGCCTGTTTCGGCGGCTGCACCCCGGCGCCTCAGACTCAGTCGCCATCTCAATCTCAGCCTCAGCCCACGGGCGATATCGGCAAAGAATCATTCGGCACGAAGGAGGGTACACAGGTGGATCTCTACACGCTGCGTAACGCAAAGGGCCTCGAGGCCAAAATTACCAATTACGGCGGAATCGTGGTGTCCCTGAAGGTGCCGGACCGCAACGGGCAATTCGGCGACGTGGTCCTTGGCTTCGACACGCTGGATGGCTACCTCAGTCCGGAATTTGTCAAGAACAATCCCTATTTCGGCGCTCTGATCGGGCGCTATGGGAATCGCATCGGCAAGGCCAGATTTACACTGGCCGGCAAGGCATACAGGCTTGCCGCAAACAATGGGCCGAATCACCTGCACGGCGGCGTCAAGGGATACGACAAGGTAGTGTGGGAGGCCCGGCCCTTGCAGGGAAGTGAGCCGGCCCTGGAGCTACGCTATCTCAGCAAGGACGGAGAAGAAGGCTATCCGGGCAACCTCACGATAACTGCGGTTTATACACTCACCAACGACAATGCACTCAAGGTCGACTTTACCGCCTCGACCGACAAGGAGACGGTGGTGAACCTCACGCATCACTCCTACTTCAACCTCGCAGGGAAGGGCGACATTCTGGGCCATGAAGTGATGATCCAGGCCGACAAGATCACGCCCGTAGACAGCGGATTGATTCCGACGGGCGCGCTGCAGCCGGTGCAGGGCACACCATTTGATTTCAATACGCCCACGACGATCGGCGCCCGCATCGGCGAGAATAATGAGCAGCTCAAATTCGGCAAGGGCTACGACCACAACTGGGTCATCAACAAGCCCATGGGGGAACTCGGCCTCATGGCGCGGGTCTATGAACCGACCAGCGGCCGGGTGCTGGAAGTGCTTTCCACCGAACCGGGCCTGCAGTTCTATTCCGGCAACTTCCTCGACGGCACGCTCAAGGGCAAGGGCGGCTGGGTATACCAGTTTCGCAACGGCTTCTGCATGGAGCCGCAGCACTATCCGGACTCGCCCAACAAGCCGGACTTTCCATCGGTGGTGCTGAAGCCGGGCCAGACCTACAAGAACACCATCATTTACAGATTCAGCACGAAGTAGGAGGCCTTTCTAGAAGTTCATGCATTCCGTGGTAGCTGTCCAGGACTAGATATGAGCGCGTTACTTCCGGGATGAAACCGGCGACACCGGACGAAACCCTGGGTCCGTAACCGGATTGAGCTTCAGTCTCTCACGATCCAGTATCCTTCCAAATTGCGTAGACTATCGATCCTGAGTCAGACCCGGTCGGCGGTCTTGATGCGGCGTCTCACAAAAAACCTTCCCAGCCGCCGGTCGAAAGGACGGGGAATCGCCGAGATATCGCGGCGCAGGAGACCGTGGGCGACCTTTTTGACGAGACCCAACGCAATGATGATGGCGCCGATAAGCGGGTACTGCTTCATCGTCACGGTGCGGGTGCCAAAGTCTTTCGCCATGATGTAATCAATCCAGCGCTGCGGGACTCTCCTGACGTTGTAAAAGGCAAGGGTCAGGTTCAGCGCCGTGGGCATATACTGCACGTACGATGCCAGCGTGATCTTCTGATCCTTTTTGGTGAATCCCGCCTGCTCCCCCATGCGGTAGATCGTGGTCCCCGGCAGCAGGGTGAGGGAGTTGATCGCGAAGGTGTACGGCGGCTTGAGCGCGTGCACCAGCCGGATGGTATCTTTCAATTCCTCGGGATGTTCCCAAGGATTGTCGACAATCAGATCATATTGCACGGGCGCAAGCTTCCTGCGGTTTTTGTAGGCGATCTCCGAGCCGGCCACCAACTTGCGGTCGTGGGGCGGCCGCATGAATATCTCCTTCATGATGCGGCGATTCCCGGACTGGATGCCGATGCGCGCCTTGATCATGCCGGCATCCATCAGGACCTGAAACTTTTCCTCATCGATGGATGCGGGGATGATGCCGCTGACGAAAAAGGGGACATCAAACTCCTTTTTGTACTTTTCGGCGAACTCCCGGATGATCTCTTTGGGGAGAAACATATAGGCGTCGTCATCAATGATGATGTTGTAGATGTGGGGATAGCGCGAGAGGACATAGCGCAGCTCGGCGAGGAAGTAATCAACCGAATGCTTGCGAAATTTCCGGTATCCGGTGTCCAAATCAATGAGCACATCATTTGAGCAGAAGGTACATTTATACGGACATCCCTGGCTGAACATGGTCCACATCTTGCCGCCGTAATACTTCTTCATCAGACGCATGTTCATCCGCTTCAAGGTGCCGCCATCATTGACGAAGTGGTCCCCGAATTCAAAATCGAGGAATGGGAGCTCGTCGAGATCGTTCACCAGCGGTTCTTCCGGGTTGCGGGCGATTCCTTCGCCATCGCGAAACCAGAATCCCCGAGTCGTCCGGTAGTCGCCTCCCTCCTGCAACGCTTGAGCGAGCCGCAGGAAGCTGACGTCTCCCTCGCCCATGCATATTCCCGGCACGGCCCGCAGTGATTCCACGGGGAAGCTGGTGGGATGAATCCCGCCCCAGACGACGAGCGAGCTGAGCTCCTTCTGCAGGCGGCGTGTGACCAGAGTTACCTGTTCGACTTGATGAGTCCACACGCTGAAGCCGACGACCGCGCTGTCCCGGCAAAGCTCCATGAGTTGCCGATAGACCGGCTCAGGGAGGTCGGCGTTGTCGAAATAGGTGCCGAGCCTTTGCCGCGCCTGTCCCCAAAAACTGGCTGCGCGCAGGAATATCAGGTTAACCTCGAATCCGTGACGCTTGAGCTGGGCGGAGAGGCGGCGCGGACCGATGCAGTAGATGTCGTCGGTGGAACAAATAATGGAGATCTTACTCGCGGACAATTTCTTCCTCTCACCCGATGATTCCTTGTCATGATGATTTCCCATCTCCGGGCATGTCAAGCCCTTTAGCGCCTGGCGGCGCGGCAGCCTGCTCTCGTGATTTCCTCAGGCCTCACAAGAAACCGTTTTTGAAAGACACGTTTTCTCAATCAGTTCTTCGGCTCGCGTGCGAGCATCGTCTGAATCTCGAGGTCGAATGTGTGCTGCGGATCGTAACCCCAGAACGCCGGACGGAACAGGGCGCGGCCCTGACGATCGATGAGGATGCTGGCGGGTACGGAGTTGAGGTTATATCTGTTCCAGGCCCACTCGTCGTTCGGAGCGCGCAGGGAGATGAAGGAATAACGATTCATCAGAATGGACGCCATCGCGTCCGAAGGTTGCGTGTTGACAGTGATGACTGCAAGGCCCTGCGGCCCGTATTTGTCGAGAATTTTCTGCAGGGTGGGCAATTCCTCGCGGCAAGTCCCTGAACCGGGATTCCAGAAGGTAAGCAATACCATGCGGCCGCGATAGTCCGAGAGCCGGACCTTCTTGGTACCGAAGTGAGGAGTAAGCTCGAAATCCTTGCACATCTTGGTCTTTTTGAGCCTGAACTCCCAGACGTCTGCTTCCACCTGCGCGGGAGTCTTTTTGAGCTTCGCGCCATAGCGGATGAGGGCGGATTGAAGCGCATCGCTGGGTTCCACGGCCATGGCGCTCACGAGAATCTGATAGGCTCGGGCGGCATTGCCGGCCATGTCCGTCGCTTCTGCCTGAAGGAGGGTGTTCGGATCCGGCGAAACAAGGTAGGGCGCCTTTGCCTGGTTGAGCAGATCGGCAGCCTCCATGTATGACCTGCGATCCATCATCGTGCGGGCGACCACCATGGACCGCCCGTATTCTGCAAAGCTCTGCCATTCCGTCCCCGCTTCGCTGCGTGCAGGCATGAGGCTTGACATTTCCTGGGCCAGCGCGAATGCCTTGAGCGGATCCGAGCGGTTGTAGGCATCAAAGAGAAACCGCATGGACCACTCGCTTGCCTCGTATTCACTGGGAGGGTACGAAGCCTTAAGCCGTTCCAACATCCCGATGCGCGCACTCAAATCTCCTTCATATGCCGCCATGTTGGCGAGCAGATCGGCGCCCCCTTCGTGCCCCCGAAACTGCTTCAGGAACGCCTCCGTGAGTTT
This sequence comes from Terriglobia bacterium, assembly GCA_020072565.1. NCBI lineage: Bacteria > Pseudomonadati > Acidobacteriota > Terriglobia > Terriglobia bacterium. The sequence goes on along the minus strand of JAIQGI010000020.1, from coordinate 10,284 downwards.
GCGATAAAGGCCGGGATCGGTCTGGCCCACGCGCTGGGCGTACGCCGCAAGTGCTTCCGGATCGTCCGGACGCATCTCGTAGACCTTGCGGAGAGATTCGCGCGCCCCTGCAAGGTCGCCACGGAAAACCAATGTAGATGCCAGGGACTGATAGGCCTTGACGAAATCCGCGTCCAGCGCAATCGCCTGCCGGAAATACCGCTCCGCAGCTGCCTGAGTCTGTGATTCGTCAAGTTGCCCCAGCACCCATTGATAGACGGCATTCTTGGGTGAAAGCGCGGCCTGGGCAGTGTAAAGGATGCGCACGGCACGCAATGCACTGTCGCCCAAGGTCAAGCCCTGTCCCTCCGATCCCTGGGCGCTGCGCTGGACAGCCCTGGCGGTTGCCAACAGTTCCGAAAAGGCATCGATGTAGTTTGGGTCGAGTTCGACGGCTTTGCGGAATGCCTGGATTGCAGCGCTCGCGTACCCGATCTTCTGGGCAGCCTTGCCCCTGTCATATTCCTTCTGTGCTTCGGGTCGGGGAAAGTATTGGCTCACGCCCTGGGCGGCGAACGCCAGGCAGCAGGCAGTCGAAATAATGAAAAAAAGGAACTGTAGAAGGCGTTTCACGGGCCCCCCCTCCAAAAATCCGGGAACCGCCGATGCGCGCAGATACATGCCTGTGGAATCCTGCGCATCAATCGGGTACTACCTGCGGTTCCGTTTCTGTCGTCACATTTTCTATCAGAATCTTTTTCCCTGCAGGCTGCAATGGCCTCCATCTTCACGCAGCCAGCTTTCGGAGCGATCCGAGAATACGCGTAACTTCCCCGTCGTGATTACAAATGTGGAAGGAGACGCGAATGCAGTTGAGACCTCCCTCGGTGACTGTGCGGGCGCGGATCTTGTCCTTGGCCAGGTGCTCGCTGATCTTCGCATAGTCATATGCTTTCATGCGGAAGCTGATCATCGCAGACCGGTAGGCCTCCTCCTGCGGCGAAAGGATCTCGACGCCGGGAATCTCCCGCAGACCCTGATAGAAGCGCTCGGCCATTGCGTGGTTATGCCGCCAGATGCGGTCCGTTCCGATGGTCTCGACGAAGTCGACCGCCGTTCCCAGGGCGTAGAAGAGGGCGTCGTTCTGGGTTCCATATTCGAAACGCTGGGCCGTCGGGTGAAGGACGAACTCATTCTTCCTGATGTCGTAGCGCTCGGACGAAGAGGCGCCGACCGTCATCGGGCGCAGGATGTCGAGGAGCCCCTGGCGCACATAGAGAAAACCGGTTCGCTTGGGGCCCATGATCCACTTGTGTGTGCTGCAGGCATAGAAGTCGACGCCGCAATCGATGATGTCGAAGGGGACGCAAATGGGGGCTTGCGCACCGTCCAGGGCAAACCAGATTCCCTTCTCACGCGCCAGCCTGGTGATATCCTTCTCGGGGAACCGCTGGCCGGCCGTGCAGGTGACATGGCTGATGAAGACGAGCCGGGTCCGGCTGTTGATCAGGCCGGCGATGCGCTCCACGTTGCCCGCGCCTCTCTCTTTATCGGGCTCGAAGAGGCGGATGACGATGCCGTCCCTTTGCATGCGGTTGAGGAGCGCGGAATTGAGAGCCACATGTTCGTGTGTGGAAGTGATGACCTCGTCTCCCTTTTTTAGCGGGAGGCCGTTGATGATCGTGTTGATCCCCTCTGTTGCCGTGCTGATCAGGGCCAGATCCTCTTTCCGGCAGTTTTTCCCCAACACGCGCGCGAGCTTCTCCTTGACTGCCGACCACTCCCTTTCATCGTGGCCGGCGTTGGGAGCCCGTTCCTCGTTCCGGGCCCATTCCGAAAAGCTGTTCAGAACCGGTAGAGGGCAGGAGCCGAGCCCGCCGAAGTTCAAGTACGTCCACTCCGGGTCCAGGACAAACTGATCGCGCACCAGCTTCCAGAAACGCTCTTCATCCCCGGCCGCGGCACTCTGGAGCTGGTTTCGAAGCCCCGCCCAGGTCATATCTCCGGTCAAGGTCAGGCCGCCGAGAAACGCGGCCATCCCCTTCAAGAAGTCTTTGCGTTCCATGATGATGCCTCCCCGTCACAGCAGGTCCGATTCCGGCGACGACCATATCGCAGGCCGCGGGCCGATGTCCAGAAAGGTCGATCCTGGATATCCCTCCCCCTCCGGCACCTGGGGCAGGCCAGAGATCCAGGTTGGCCGATTACAGCCGCCGCGCACGAAAGCGCTGGGAATCAAATTTTCCCTCTAGTGACCTCGCTATAGAATCTCCTTATATGCCCCAATCCATGCTGGCGTCAACGCAAAGCCGCATCCGAAAAATCTCAACGCAGAGTCCGCCGAGGCCGCATAGCATCTGCGATTCTTCTGCAGGGCAAGACTTTTTCATATCCGGGGCAAGGAAGAGGAACAGCATCCGCGTCCTTCTTCGGTGAGCATTCTCTGCGTGCGCTGCGAACTCTGCGTTGAGGTTTTTGGATATTGCCTGAATCGCTGGTATTCAGCTTTGAGAGACCCCCTGGACCGCTCCTTTCCTCTATAATAAGCGCAACCGGTCGAGCTTGTGGCGATCGGGGACTTCTGCGCATGCGATTCGCATTCCAACGACGATTTCCGGGAGGAGGCTATGAGCTCGCCGACCAGATCCAGGATATGCTTACATCTGCTGCTGGTTCTGTTTGCAGGGCAGGTTGCGTGCGCTGCCCGGCACGCACGGACTCCCTCCACCGGTCTTGCGCGGCTGGAACCTGAAGAAAAGTCGCTGAACCCCTACGACGAGCCCGATGAAGCGCGCCAATACTACTTGATGAAGCGTGCCGGCCCGAATGGGAACCCTGTGGATCTCGTGCGCGCCTATCGCAAGGCGATCGATCGGATGGAACGCATGCCGCGCTACTCGACCCGCACGGGGAGGGCCCTGGTGTCTCTCTACGAAGCGCGCAACTCTAAGGATCCCCGGCGGCTGGCTCAGGGGAATTTGCTCTCCACGTGGGAGCCCGTCGGCCCGGGCAACATCGGCGGGCGGACCAGGGTGATCCTGGTCGATCCGGGACAGCCTGAAACCATGTATGCTGCCGGCGTTTCAGGTGGAATCTGGAAGACCGAGGACGCGGGGGGATCCTGGCGCGCTGTGGGCGACTTGCTCCCGAACATCGCCGTCAACTCGATGGCCATGGATCCGGCTGATACAAAGATCATTTACGCAGGAACAGGCGAAGGGTATTTCCGCGAAATCGTACGGGGCACCGGCTTGCCTCTGCGAGGCGAGGGCATCTTCAAGACGGTAGATGGCGGCGAGAGTTGGGTGCGACTGCAGAGCACCTCGAACTCCGATTTTTACTGGGTCAACGACCTGGTGGTCAGCCGCAACGATTCCCGCAGAATTTACGCTGCCACTCGAACCGGAGTCTGGCGCTCGACGGATGCGGGCCAGAGCTGGACCCGTGTCCTGAATGTCGAAGATGTGACGGGTGGCTGCCTGGACCTCGCGTTGCGAACCGACCGGTCGAGCGATTACCTGTTTGCTACTTGCGGCACGTTTCAGCAAGCCACCGTGTATCTTAATACTCAGGCCGAGCTCGACGGTTCCTGGGTCGCCGTGCTCTCGGACGCTGGTATGGGCCGGACCTCACTGGCGATCGCCCCGTCCAATCCAGACATTGTCTATGCCCTCTCTGCCAGCTACGTTCCCGGCCCCAATGGAATGTTCGACGGGGGGCTGCATGCGGTCTTTCGTTCGGACCAGGGTGGAGTGCTCGATACCTGGCGGGCAACGGTTCGGAACACCGACAAGACAAAGCTCAATACCCTGTTGTTGACCAATCCTCTTGCGGCCAGCTACCGCGTTTGCGGATATGGGAGTGACAGTTATTCGACCATGGGATGGTACACCAACGTGATCGCGGTCGATCCCCGCGATCCGGAAATTGTTTTTGCCGGAGGCGTCGATCTTTTTCGCTCTGATGATGGCGGAAGTAATTGGGGTCCCGTGAGCCACTGGGCTGAATCTCCGCCTTCGGCCCATGCCGATCAGCACGGTATTTTTTTCCATCCGGACTACGACGGGACGTTGAATCAAATCATGTACCTGGGTGGTGATGGCGGTATCTGGCGGACCGACAACGCTAGGGCGCCTCGCAGCCTCGCAGCGGTGGCTCCGTGCAGCCGGAACTACAGCCAGGTGCGTTGGACTCCCCTCAACCACAGCTACGGAGTCACGCAGTTCTATCATGGCGCTCCGTTTCCGGATGGAAAAACCTACCTCGGCGGCACGCAAGACAATGGGACCGTCCTGGGAACAGAGCAGAACGGCATCGACGGATGGATCAACGTTCTCGGGGGCGACGGAGGATATGTCGCCGTCGATTTCGAAAATCCCAGCACTGTCTATGGGGAATATCAATACTTGAGCCTGCGCAAGTCGTCCGACGGCGGGCGCACGTTTCCATCATCCGCAACCAGGGGCATCTCGGAACCCGGCAGCGGTACTCTATTCATTACTCCTTTTGTGATGGATCCCAATAACTCAAAGCGACTCTGGCTTGGAGGCCACTCCATCTGGCGGACCAGCGATGGCGCGGCGTCCTGGATTCAGGCGGGGCAGAAGTTGTCTGCAAATGCCAAAGTCAGCGCGATCGCCGTGGCGGCATCGGATTCGGAACGGGTTCTGGTTGGGATGAACGATGGCTCCATTTACCGTCAGGACCAGGCCACCAGCTCATTCGCTTCCACATTATGGCCTTCCTCGCAGCCACGGCACGGATATGTCACTTGGCTGACCTTTGACCCCTCCGATTCCCAGGTCGCTTATGCAGCCTACGCCGATTTCGGCGGCGCGCATGTCTGGAAGACCACCGATGGCGGCGAAAACTGGGTTTCAATTGATGGCGAAGGAGCAACAGGGCTGCCCGACATCCCTGTTCATGTCGTGGTCGTCGACCCAAACCACCGCGAGCGCCTGTATCTGGGCACCGACCTGGGAGTTTTCACTACCCGGCAGGGCGGAAACGTATGGGCCGTAGAGAACTCAGGCTTCGTCAATGTCGTGACCGAGTCGCTGACCCTTCAACAACTCCCCGGCGCCGAACCTGTGCTCTGGGCCTTCACCCACGGCCGCGGGGCCTGGCGGGTGCCGCTGGCCTCCGTGCCGGAACCCCCACCGTGTACTCCGGAGCGCTGGATTCCCCATGTGACCCCCGCGGGCGTACCTTTTGAAACGACCCTGTTCGCCACCAACTTCGCCGCGGTGCAGGCCCAGGTCGAATTGGTGCCTTTTCGGGACGATGGCACCAGCATGGCGCCGGTTGCCATGATCGTGAAGCCGGGCGAGACGCGGACGTCATCTTCGGCGGATCTGTTCTCGAAACAGGCCGTGAGCCACTTCGGCATATGCGGGTCATCATCGGTCTCTATAACGGCAGCCTATCGAAGTGCCGCCGGTTCGGGCACCAGCGCTCATGTTCCGGAAGTCTCCTTGCGGGGTACGGAATTCCTGTTCTATCCGGGTGAGTGGGATGTGATTTTCGACGGCATGGCGCTTGTCAATGTGAGTTCGGACAGCAGCCGCATCGAGGCGGTCCTGCTGAGTGAGGCGGGGACGGAATTGAGACGTATCGTGCTCAATCCCGCGCTGCCGCCCTACGCAAAACAACTAGCCGTCCTTGATTATGAGTTTCGCGGTCTTCACGGGGCCGCGATCCGAATCGAGAGCGCCCAGCCGTCGACGATACTGTTCCTGCGCGGGACCCGAGATGCATCCGCCACCCCTGCTCTGCTGTACCACACCGCCCCTGTCACTCGAGGCGAAGATGGCGCCACCGTACCGGGCCCATGTGACCCGCAGCGCTGGATCATGCACGTGACTCCTCCGGACGCCGGCTACGACACGACCATTCTGGCCACCAATTTCAGTGGAGCCGATGCCAGCCTGGAATTGGTCCCCTTCCGGGCTGATGGGATTCGGCTTGGTTCGATCTTCAGGCTTGTCCCAGCAGGGCAGTCATCCATTGCACTTGCGTCGGACCTCTTCCCCGGCATACCGATCAGTCATCTCGGCGTGTGCGGCCCTCAGTCTCTTCGAGTCAGCTCCTCGTACCGCTATCTGTCGGGCCCGAGCGCCACCGCTCACGTGCCCGAAACCTCCGTGGTGGATACGCAGTTCCTGTTCTATCCCGGCGAATGGCACGTCGTGTATGAAGGCCTGGCGGTCGTAAATCATGGAACCATGCCCGGGCGAGTGGAAGCCGTCCTGCTGGATGCTGACGGAGGTGAGGTTCACAGGGAGCGATTGATCGACGGTCTGGCGCCTGGAGCCAGGCAGCTGGCGGTCTTGGATGCGCTTTTTGACGGCTATACGGGGGTTGCCATCCGAATTGAATGTAGCGAGCCCTCTTCGATCCTGCTGCTGCGGGGCACAAAGCCCGGTCTGCAGCCCATGGTGCTTTTTCAAACCGTCCCGATCGCCATCACCCCCCGCAGGTGACCGCATTGGGGCCAGACCGCGATCCGGCGAACAGGCCGAAAGGAGAACGCCGATGAAACATTTGTTCGCGCTTTTTGCCGCCGCGGCGCTCGTCGTACCGTTGCGCGAAACCGCCGTATCCCCACCGCAGCCGTACGGCCCGGTGCCTTCCGAGAGGCAGGTTCAGTTGCAGCACCTGGAGCTTTACGGCTTCATGCACTTCACGGTAAACACGTTCACCGACAGGGAGTGGGGCTACGGCGACGAGAAGGAAACCGTGTTTGACCCGACCGATTTCGATGCCGACCAGATGGTGCGCACCTTCAAGGCTGGCGGCCTTGGCGGCGTCATCCTCACCTGCAAGCACCACGACGGTTTTTGCCTGTGGCCGTCAAAGTTCACGGAGCACTCAGTGAAAAACAGCCCGTGGCGCGGCGGCAAAGGCGACGTGGTCAAGGAGATTTCCGACGCCTGCCGGCGGCAGGGATTGAAATTTGGCGTTTACCTCTCCCCCTGGGACCGCAACCACAAGGATTACGGCAAGCCCGAATACATCGCCTACTATCGTAGCCAGCTCCGCGAACTGCTCACCGGCTACGGCCCGATCTTTACGGTGTGGCTCGACGGCGCCAACGGGGGTGACGGCTTTTACGGGGGCGCCCGCGAGCGACGGAACATTGACCGCACGACCTACTACGATTGGGTCAACACCTGGGCCTTGATCCGTGAGCTTCAGCCGGGTGCCTGCATCTTCAGCGACGTTGGTCCGGACACCCGCTGGGTCGGCAACGAGAGCGGCATCGCAGGCGATCCGTGCTGGGCCACCTACACACCCCATGCCCCCGACGGCACGACTCCTGTTCCGGGATTCACGGCCTACAAGGAAGGGGTAAATGGCCATCGCGATGGCAAGTTCTGGCTGCCGGCGGAAGTCGATTTTTCCATCCGTCCCGGCTGGTTTTACCACCCGGCTGAGGATGCCAAGGTCCGGACGCCGGCAGATTTGTTCAACCACTATTTCATAAGCGTCGGTCACGGCGCGACCATGCTCCTGAATGTTCCCCCCGATCGCCGGGGCCGCATCCACGAAAACGATGCCGCATCTCTGGCGGGCTTCGGCAAATTGCTCAGGGCCACATTCGGTACAAACCTCGCCAAGGGCGCCAAAGCCGTTCCCGGCAATGTCCGCAGCGGTGACCAGCGCGTTTTCGGCCCCGCAAACCTGCTCGATGACAACAGCGAAACCTACTGGGCCACCGACGACGATGTCCACACGCCGGAGGTCACATTGGAATTTGCCAGGCCTGTCACCTTCGACATTGTTCGTCTGCGCGAAGCCATACGCCTGGGCCAGCGGGTGGACGACTGGGCGCTCGATGCCTGGCAGGGCGGCGCTTGGCGCGAGTTAGCCAAAGGAACCGCCATCGGCGCCTGCCGCCTGGTGCGTACCCAACCGACAACCACGACGAAGGTGCGCCTCCGCATCACCAGGTCGCCGGTCTGTCCCGCAATCGCTGAATTCGGCCTGTTTCTCGAACCGGCCACGCCCCCGGTACCGATCGGCAAGATCGATATCTGGACGCCGAAAAACGCAGACGGACGCCGACAGTTTTGATCTTGTCGGCGGACAATTCCCCGGTTTTTCTGCTTGCCATCCAGCTTCATGACTGGTTCAGGTGCATTACTCGCCTCAGTGACCCAGAGGCCTCTCAGTTTCCAGCATCGCTGTTGATTCATGCGATGGGCTCCTATTGCCGTTGAATGCGAATGACGATAAATAAGAGATACGGTCGGATTGCATTCAATTCAAAGCATATAAATGGCGATAGGGATTGATGGCATTGATCTTGCGAAGCGACAAAGACCCGGGGAAAGACGGAGATCGCAGCCGGAAAAGAATCCTCTGTCTGCTCAGCGCCTTACCTGTCCTGATCTGCATGCTGTACTGGGCTGCCAAATTGCGCCACGATTGCGCTGTCGGCGCTGGATTTCAGTATTATGAACAAGAATCCAGTTCCGACGGAGGCCAGTCTAATGCCGTGGCTTGGCGGCCTGCCCGATCACAATCGTCTGTTGATCTCCCATCTGCCTCTCAGCCCCTTGCTCAATCCATCACCCATAATGAGTTGGAAAAGAAGTACGTTATCTCGGGGAGGGTTTTCTCCAGCAAGCGAATGCCAATTCTCGGCGCGAACGTATCTCTGTACGCCAGGATTAATGATCTGTGGAGAGGAGAAGACCTGGTTGGAGCCGTGTCAACAGACGCAAACGGTTCTTATCAATTGATACTGGACTCCCCCCCAAAGGGCGATCTGATTGTAAACAAGCCCGGCTACGCAGAATATCTCGGCACGTTGTCCTTCCAGGATTCTGCCTATTCCAGGAGAGATTTCGTCCTGGAGGAAGCAAAATCAGCCATCCGCGGACGAATCACCGATCTGCAAGGTACGCCGATTGAGGGCGCCGTGGTATGCACCTCGATCATGAGGAGCTTCAGGTCGGAAACCGGCCAGATCCTGAGTGCTCCTTTGATCGTGAAAACGGACTCCCGGGGAGAATATGAGATTCGGGAAGTCGTCGACGGAAAGTGTTGGGTAACGGCCAGCCATGAGGAATACAAGGAGAATTCGACGTTTGTAGATATGCAGAGCGGTGAGGTGAAAACGGTGGATCTCAGCCTGTCGAAGGCAAAGGTCAGGTTCATGAAAGTAAGAGTGGTAGATTCATCGGGAGTGGCCATTCAGTCGGCATGGATAGATGGGGCATGCCGCACTTCCATTGACACGCTCTCCACGCCCGATGTAAAGGGAGTCCAGCGAATTCGGTTGGATTTCGAGGGCTCAACTCCGCAATTGGAATGTCGTGTCGGGGCACCCGGATACTTGACCCGCGCAATCCCGATTAATCCTGATCTCAATCAGCCGAAGATTGAAATTGTCCTCGAAAAAGCAGAGCTTCTGACCGGAACAGTCACTGGACCCGATGGCAATTGGATTGAGGGAGCCAAGGTCTATTTCAGGGATGATGGTCGATTTTCACAAACTTTCCAGACAGATGGATTCGGAAGCTTCTCCATTTCTATAGCGGATCCGCCTGCCAGATATATCCGAGTGTCAAAGCCCGGCTATGCCGACCGAGATCTCACTCTTGAACCCAGCCTCATTTCGAGGCCGCTCAAAATCACCTTGAATCTGGCGGAGAAACCCCCTGAGGTTGGCGGAGGCGTCTACGGCAGGGTCTTCGAATCATCGGGCACACCCAGTTATGCGTTTGCCATCCACATCGTTCCGATGGATGAGGGGGATGCAGGCGTCAGAATTCGCAGCTTTATCAATCTTGACGGCGAATTCATGATCAACGATCTGCCGGAAGGCAAATATTCACTTTTTGCCCGGCGGCAGAATGATGGGCGCCCCGATGTTTCAGATAATCCCTGCATCATCGAGTTTCGCAAGGGCATCGTAAAGGGTCCCATAGTCCTGAAAATCCACGAATCCGTAATGAAGTAGGCCCTCAGAATCCAGACCTGTTTGTTCCCCACCCGCGGACGTCTCCGCGCTGTTGACAGAATAACCAAAGTGAACGGCTGATGAGAAATTCATCAGAATTGCGGGATCCCAGGTGAGGGGTCCACGTCATTTTGCAAAAACGCGAAACCGCGCTTTTGGTAGCCCGCCAGGAGGCTTGGGGGGGTAGTTTCCGATTACCGCACTTGAACGAAGCCGCTGTGCGGCGGACTTGGTGCCAATAGTCTGATTGGCGGCAATAACGCCGAAACATAGTAAGGTTGGGTCACAAGGAGGGGCTTGTGACTCGACTACGAAAGATGATGCTGGAGGAACTC